>NZ_JBKFBD010000014.1:0-120856 GCF_053345975.1 Microbacterium sp. C23T
GGAACCCCGTCCGCGACCAGCCGCCTGATCAACGCCCAATCTTCCAAGGAGATCACCCACCCAATCTGGTCTGGGTGGCCTAGTTTTCAAGCGTCGTTTTGGCCGAGTTCTCGAGCGTCGCCGACACTGCGCGTCGAAGGAGGAAGTTTGACCGGGCGGTGACAACTGAGGGATCGACCTGAGGCATCGCAGTGACCGTGCTGCCGGCCACCCGAGCCGACAGGCTAAGGCTGCGGAACGCGCGGCAAACACCGCCGCGCAGAACACGGTTCGCAGGTTGGCCTCGCGCTCGGCCGCTCGCGCGCGCCCGCCCGCGCGAGAAGTATCGGAGGCGCTCCCACAACTCGCCCAACCTGGCCGGACGGAACGACCGGATCAACCACAAACATCTAAGGAGCTTCCTAAGATTCTTAGGAGCTTCCCGAGACGCAAATTTGCATCTGAGGATGCTTGACATCGATCTGGGGAAATGCCACGATAGGTCCATGCCCGCCTCGAGTGGGCAAAAGACAGGCGGGGTCATCGACTAGACCTCGACAACCCCGCCTTGGCCACCAACAAGGGCAGCCGTGCGACTTAGACGCACTCCAAGTCTACGGCGCCAGCCATTCGAACGAGGAGTTCAATCAATGTCCATCGCAAATATCGATCTCTCCGCCGGCTCGTACGTCAAAGCGATCCAGATCAATGACCACATGTTCTTCACGGTGGTCAACTTTCAGCAGCTGCGCAACATCACGCGTGACCCGGCGGTGCTCCAGCCCAACGCGGCCAAGCGCTACCCGGGCGACACCGATCTCGAGAACGCAGTCGAGCTCCATGAGCTCGTGCAGCGGGCGCTTCAGGGCAGCAAGAAGAGCAACGTTGCGAAGTACAAGGAGTACATCGGCAAGGTGGTAAATGGCGAACCCGGGGTTCTGCCTCCGATTCATCTCTGGTCGGACAAGCCGCTCAACCTGGTAACCCCTGGGGCTTCCGAGGAAGCACAGGTGGGCTTCACGACCTACGGATTGATCCCGACGGGAGATAGGCTCCTTTCCATCGACGGAGAGACGCAGTTGACCGCGCACTATGCGCTCGATACTGATCCCGCCATCGATCCGGAGACTAAGGACAAGCATCGTGTCTACAACCTGGGCGCGATCGTGCACCATGGAGTCTCCCTGCAGCACGCGCGGCAGTACTTTCATGATCTGAACGTGCTTGCTGTGCGGCCTAACACGAGCCTGGGGCTCGCGATGGACACGCAGGATCCGCTCATGCAGGTCGTCGACCAGGTACAGCACCTGCCGTTGCTCCTGGGTCGTGTCGACACCACCGCCCGTCAGCTGCCGAAGAAGAACCACGGATCGAAGCTCGTCACTCTCCAAGCCCTGCGCCAGATGGTCGTGAACGTCGCGAAGGGGATCGGCGGAATCCAGTATGGGTCGCGCCCGGCGCCGCTGGACGAAGTAGACCTGGAGGCGCTCGCGGATGTCTCGAAGGCTGTGGTCGGCGGCTTCTTCGATCGGTTCCAGGCCGAGATTGCCGACCGCGAGGGGACGATCGCGGGCGCGGGCCCGGTGCTGGCTGCGGTCGGCGCAATGGGGAACGATGTCCTGAATGCACCTCCGTACGACCGCGCTCACCGGGTCGAGGAGCTTCTCGACAAGCTGACGACGATCGACTGGGCGAAGGGCCACCACTGGGTTGGCGTGGCGGGGAACTACACGTCGAACGGGGTCTTCTCCACGAAGGGCACGAAGGAAGTTGCCTACGCCGTCTATGCCGCGCTGAACGACTCGAGTTCTACCTCGTACCAGCGGATTCGTGTGGGCACGCCCACTTTGTCTGGGCTCGGCAGCTAATCGGACGCCTAACTGTGGCCCGCGACGCACGTGGCGCGTCGCGGGCCTCTGAGGTCCATTGTTGTCAGTTCTTCGCCGCGACATCCGCGCTCGCCCTCATACGCGATGAGGAGCATCGCTGAGCGAATTGCCGTGCAGCTCGACTTCGAGCGTGTCCATCCCGCGATGCGGCCACGACGGTCAGTCAATTCAAGAACGCATAGCCGTTCGCACGGCGGCCTCAAGACGATCGGCAGCGGCTCCGGGCGCCTCGTGCTCCCAGAAGCGCATTACTCGCCAGCCGGCGGCCTCAAGTCGTCGATTTGTGTCCCGATCGCGTTCGATGTTCGCGGTGAGCTTCGGACCCCAGTACTCGACGTTTCGCTTCGGCGCCGTTCCGTGCAGCGGGCAACCGTGCCAAAAGCAGCCGTCGATGAAGACGGCGATGCGGGCGCGGGTGAAGACGATGTCAGCTCGGCGCCGCAACCCCGGCACGGGTGCAAAATCCACCCGGTAGCGAAGACCCCGCGCGTGCAGCTCGCGTCGCACCGCCAGTTCGGTCGAGGTGTCGCGACGCTTGTTCGCAAGCATCGATTTCCTTGTGCCGTCTGAGGTTGCCCACGACTCGGCCATACGTCACACCCTGCTCGGGTTCCTGAGCACGTTCGGAGCGCAGCGTCGCAGGTCGCTGATCTGCAGCGGCGGATTCAACGCGGGCGGCCTCCCTCAGGCACCAGTTCTATCCGGCTGACGCGTGCTCGAGGTCGTTGATGTGTTCTTGCACAGCCTCCCGAAAACCCGGGTACCGACCTAGGTTTCCCTGCTGGAGACGGCTCCAGAACCCCTTTGCTCCTCGCAAGCTGAGCGCGTCGGCATTCCCCGAATCGATGATGTCACCGAGGTGGCTATATTCCTCGTGGATCGGGAATTCACTTAGTGACTCCGGCACCACGATCAGGCCCTTGTGACCCGCGGCTGCGGTGGGCCAAGACCCACGCCCCGGAGTCCAGGGCTGGAAGTCCGTGACCGGATCGGCCGGATCATTCAACCGGCTACCGACCCAGCGCGACACGCCCACAGTCACAGCGTTTCCAACGAGCTTCCATCGTGGACCATTCCGTCTGGACGAGAGATGATCTACGTCGGTCCACCCTCGGTCGAAGCCCTGCATCTCTTCCGCGTCCTCGACCGATGGCTTCACAAGACGGCGCCCCGGTGCGGCGTTGCGCACCCAAACTGCGGGAGGCGACGGAATGCCGACCGTCGACCCGCCCTTGAGGGTGGGAACAGCGTCTTGCGCCCAGCCAAGCCCGCGGAGCCCTTCGGTCCAATAGAACCCGAACATATCCTCACGGAAGTCCTCCGAGCGGTCTCCCGCGTCGTCTGCGAAGAGTACTCGTCGAGGGTCGAAGTCGACCGACGCAAGCAGTATCACTCGGCGGCGTCGTTGGGGGACGCCCGTGAAGCGAGAGTCGACGACGCGGTATGCCCATGCGTAGCCGAGTGCCTCGATCTCGGTGATCAGATAACTCATCGCTTTCCCGCGATCTAGAGCGAGCATGTTAGGAACGTTCTCAATGAGGAGCGTCGGCAAAGCGCCCCCGCGTTCGCGCGCGTCTTGCAGCAGTCTGAACACGTTGACTACTAGGCCAGAGTT
This sequence comes from Microbacterium sp. C23T, assembly GCF_053345975.1. Taxonomy (NCBI): domain Bacteria; kingdom Bacillati; phylum Actinomycetota; class Actinomycetes; order Micrococcales; family Microbacteriaceae; genus Microbacterium; species Microbacterium sp. C23T. The sequence goes on from NZ_JBKFBD010000014.1 coordinate 3,484, forward strand.
CACGCCGCCGATGCCGGCCGTCCGCCCTGCCTGCGACAAGTCCGTGCACGGGAACCCCGCCGTGACGAGGTTTGTGTCTGCCGGAAGCTGTTTCATGTGTCGAACGTCGGGTTCTACAGGGACCCCGTGGAATCGAGCACGAAGGACTGCCTGAGCGGGTTCCCACCACTCGCAGAACGCGAGCGTCTCGATCTGATTGCCGAGCGCACGCTCAAGGCCAAGCTCCACGCCCCCGATGCCTGCGAACAGGCCGGCAACCTTCCACGAACTGCTCGTCATGTCTGCTGACTCCTAACCGCTTCCAACGGTACCCGCGATCGGTCCGAAACTCGAGTCGACCGGCCGCTGGTCACGATAGCGCGATCCCCAGACACGGCTCCCTTCGGGAGCCCACTCGCTCGCGGCGATAGCACGTGCATCTGCCACCCGACGCGGTCTACCGTTCCGCATCCACGATCGACGAGTAGCGGAATCTCTTCCGGTCCGGCGCGGGAGGACCCTCTTGAGCTCGAGCGTCGTCGACAGGAGGCGGCGATGTTGCCCACCGGCACGACCTGCCGGCGCGCGGGCGGTCCGCGAGCGCAGCGGTGCGGACCACTTCTGACGAGTTCGCCGCGAACACCGATAGCGTGTCGATCGTGGATTCACCCTTCGCCGAAAACGTCGCACACATTCGAGAAGCCCTAGAGGGCGTGGATATCTCGGCGCAGAGCGTGACCAAGTTCAATCGACTAGACGACGTCGTGCGGGCTGCTGCGGATCTGCCTGCTGGAGCCGTGGCGTCGGTAACCATCTCAAAGGCCGGCAACCTCTCCGTACGGAGTGTTCAGTCGCCCCGCGCACAGCAGGCCTCGCTACTCGTCGGAGTCTGTGTGAGCGAGAGCGTCGTCGAAGAGACTAAGAACGCAGCGCGTAAGGACGTCTATAAAGGACGTCACGACGGGGTTCTCCTCATGCATAAGGGATATAGCGGGGAATGGGTACTCGGATGGGGTGTGCGATCGCACGCCGCGAGTATCGACCCGGCCGCTAGCCGGCTTGCTGACGGCTACGGCACCGCGTGGGAAGTGATCGAACCGGAACAGGCTGCGCCGGAATCGGGGGCGACTTCCGCGTTGTCGTTGCACTCGGTGCCAGCACGCCTGGTTATCGATGACCGCACGCTCCGGATGGTCAGAACGTCGATCGCATCGCGAGCAGCGACCATGCTGGTCGGCCCGCCAGGCACGGGAAAGACGCAACTCCTCGAAGAGGTTGTTCGCGAAGTGGCTCAAGCGCCGGCCTCGTTCGGAATGTCGATGGCGCATGACCGCAAGATCGTGACACCCGACGAGTCATGGACCACGCGAGACCTTCTAGGCGGCGAGACAGTAGACGACAAAGGACGAATCCGCTTCGCTATTGGTCACCTGCTGGAGGCAGTCTCTCGAGACGAGTGGTTGGTGCTTGACGAAGCAAACCGGGCCGACATGGACCGTATTTTCGGAGGCGCATTGACTTGGTTGTCTGGCCAGTCGGTGTCCTTGGGTCGCGTTTCGGCCGACCCGAACGCGGGCGAGATTTCGCTTGGATGGACCGACTCGGCGCGCTCAGAGGTCACGCAGCTTGAGGAGCTGACAGTCGATGCGCCGCTCGAGCCGGTGGGTTTCCTCGCCGGGACAGAGTGGCGACTCCTCGGTACGTACAACGCGCTCGACGCAGTCAGGGTGTTTCGGTTTGGCCAGGCACTTGGCCGTCGATTTGCGCACGTGCCAATCGCACCGCCGGACGCGCGCGGATTCGAGACCGCCCTCGCCGCCGAGCTCTCGCAGCTGCCGGAGGAACGTCGCTCCGAAGTGAACACTCGAGTGCTGACGCTGTATGCAGCTCATCGGGCGAATCAAGGCACGGCCCTGGGACCGGCCCTCTTCCTCGGAATTCCGCAATACGTGGCAGCCGGTATCGCGCTCGGCCAGGGGACCGTCGCGGAGCTAGTGGCGGAAGCGTACTTGACAAGTGCCGGCGCATGGCTGGCGCGGATCGACGATGCTGCGCTGAAGACACTCGGCACGGCAGTGTCGACCGAGGAAGGACTTGAGGGTCAGTGGAGCTGGGTGACGACACAACTGGAAGTGCTGCGCTGATTGGTCTCCCCGCGGACGCGAGTCCAGCGATTCCTGTCGCGGGGCTGCGTGAGGCCTTGGCCAGTTTCAGCGGGTTAGGCGAGTTGTACTCTGCCGTTTCAGAGCTTGCTCCGCGGGAGCACGGTTGGAGCGCCTCAGCGGTATCAGCTCGGGCCAACCGAGTGCTGATGGCTCACCTGATCCCCCTGATCGCTCAGCTTCCAGATTCGGCCGTCGCGTGGATAGATGCGCTCCCAGCGCAATCCGAGCGCCGCCGGGAGATAACGGTGGCGCCGTCCGGACGAGTCAACTGGGCTCGGACTAGACGTCACGGGTGGCCCCCGAGCTCCTTCCACACGGTCGTAAGGGAGCGAACGCCCGACAGTATTTTGACCTCGGTTTTTGGGTGGGTTGCTGGAGAATTGGTGGCCATTCAGCGCGACGCCAATCGAGCAGCATCAGACGTCGACGCATCCGTTAGACACGAGCTATCTGCGATCCGCCAAGCGTGGGAGTCTCTTCAATCGTCGAACGCTGAGTTCGTCGCGCCGGATCGCGAGGATATAGCAGCCTTGCGAGCATCGGGTCGCCCCTGGGGCGCGCTGGCAGACGTCGCACAGATGATTATTCTCAAACGCGGGGACGTGGCGAATGCTGCGCGAGAGCTGCTGCTTCCGGCGCCTGAGCTCCGCGGGGCACTATTTCACCTCGGATGTCTCGGGGAGGTCCTGGTCGCCCTGCGGCGCCACCACTGGGGACTCACGAATCTCCGGCCAATCGGTATCGGGTCGGGCCCGATCTTCCGAGCCCGCAAGGGTGACCGAACGCTAGAAATCTGGTACGAAACCGCTGCCGCGTATCGGTACTACAAGGGCCGGTCGCCGTATGCGGACGCTCTCACCCAGTTGCGTGCCAACGGACGCCCGATCGGCGCAGACATCGGTCTCTTTGAGTCGAACCGTCGTGCTCTTCTGCTCGAATGCAAGTACTCGGCGAAGCCTGAATATGTGCTTCGGAACGGATACGAGCAGGCGGTCGCCTACATGACTGAGTGCCACACGGCATTGGCTGTCGATGTCGAGGGTGTGGTGATCGGCCCGCACGGAGTCGTGAATGGTTTCGCGGAGGTCGAAACCTCCGTGGGCATGGTGTCGCTGATGCCCGCGTCGGGTGTTGAAGAGCGGGTCGCACGCTGGGTCGCGGAAAATCTCTCCGCGAGCCGGGCAAACCCGATAGAGGATCACCGCTAGAACCCAGCGAGCCGCACGATTCCGACGCAGAATGCCGAGCCGGATCCAGGCTCATCCGGCGTCGACTCAGAGCGGCAGTTCAACGCAAACGATTCAGCGATGCACGCAGGCACCCATGGTGAGCGACACCCTTTAGAAGCACTCCCCTGCACATACCTGCACGCCACAAAAATACCTGGATAATGCGGAAAACGCACCCTATTCTGGCGCCATGCGAGGAGGCCTCGAGCGCTGGAAACGAGGGGTCGAGTCCCGAGGGGTTCGACAGGCGATCGGCTACGCGCTCGAGGGCATCTGCGATGCTCACCTGCAGCACTCCCCCAGCGTTGACGCGCTCGAAGCGTATAGTGCGGCATCCGATTCGACGGTCTCGCGATTTATTGTCGCGAGCGGGAGGATCGGTAAAGACGAGCTCACCGCCGGCGGCCTTCGTATCTGGCTCACGGGACACGACCCGATCACCGGGGAAGAGCGCGGCCATCAGCGGCTGAGCCCCGACGCCGACCTACTGCTCGATGGAACGCTCAATCACCCGAAGTCGTACAGCATCGCCGCGCTGCTGCATCCCGAGCTCGCTGCCGAGTTCGAAGCACTCCAGGACCGGCTGCGCGACCGCATCCTGCTCACATGGCAGGCGGAGCTCAACGCGCGGCGCGGCCACGGAGGGCTCATTCGCGAGAAGCTCACCCGCATCGAGGTCGTCGAGCTGCAGCATCGGCGCTCGCGCGCGCTCGACCCGCACATCCACCGTCATCTCTGGCTGAACATCAAGGTGCTTGGCGCGGACGGCAAGTGGTCGAACCTCGACTCGCGCGTCGCGATGAAACTGCACACCGTCGTCAACGCCGAGGGCGAGCTCGCCGCCCGCACCGATCCCGCCTGGATCGCCGCGCTCGCCCGGCACGGATACACGCTCGACGACACTGGCGAGATCGCCGAACTCGCCGGCGCCGTCCGCCCCGTCTCGCGTCGATCGGCGCAGATCGAAGGCAACCGCGCGCACCTGATCGCGGGGTGGTCAGCGGCGCACGGAGGCTCTGCCCCGAGCGTGGAGGTACTGCAGCAGATCGATCGGCGCGCGTGGGCGGTGTCGCGTCCGAACAAGCCGGCCGATCTCGACGAGGCATCCTGGGAGGCGCGCGTCCGCGAAGAGATCGCAGCGATCGATCCGAGTCTGACCACCCCGCGCGTACCGATCGCCGTCGCGGCAACAGACCCCCATGCCGTCGACCTGGATCTGCTCGCGGCACAGGCGGTCGTCGACGCGGACGAACGGTCCACATCATGCGGCGGAAGGTTCAGCATCTTCGACATCCGCGCGGGCGCAATTCGCGCGCTCTCGCGCACAAGCGTCGTCGCAGAACGCGACCGGCTCGATGGCGTGATCGCCGAGGTGACGGAGCGTGCCGCCCGTTCCGTCTATCGGCTCGTTGGGGAGCCGCCGGCGCACGTCAAGGCGTTCATGGCGATCGAGACCGTGCGCGCCAAGGTGCGTCTCGCAGGCCGCTTGGACCTGCTTGCCCAACCCGGTCGCTCCCTGCTGCCCGGCGAGTTGCACCGGTCCGCGCCGAACCAGGATCTGTCGGCGCTGGATGCGTCGCAACGCGTTGCCGCGTGCGCCCTTGCCGGCACGGACGGGCTCGTGACGGTGACCGGCCCCGCCGGTGCAGGCAAGACGACGATGCTGCGCGCTGCGTTCGCGGCGCTCGCGTGGCAACGGCGGCGGATGCTCGTTATTGCTCCCACGCGGAAGGCGGCAACGGTGGCGTCTCGCGAGGTCGGGGCCGTGGCATCCAGTATTCATGCCCTGCTCTCGGATCACGGCTATCGATGGGGCACCGACGAAGCCGGCGCGAAGGTGTGGACCAGGCTTCGAGTGGGCGAAGTCGATCCCGGGAACGGCGCCGTCTACAGCGGGCCAACGCAGTACGTGCTGCGTTCTCGCGATCGGATCGTCGTCGACGAAGCCGGCATGGTCGACCTGCAGACGGCGAACGTCCTCGTCGAGCTCGCGATCGAGCACGGTGTCGGGCTGGCGTTCGCGGGTGACACGCATCAGGCGTTGCCGGTCGGACATGCGGGCGCGATGAATTCTGCGATCCGGCGCGCCAACGCTGCTGTCGAGCTCGACACGGTGCACCGGTTCCGCGATCCCGACTACGCGGCGCTCACGCTGCGGCTCCGGGATGCGGGTGATCGCGAGCATGCGCTCGGGGTTGCTGGCGAGCTTGCCGAACACGGTCACGTCGACCGGGTCGATCATCACGACGCGGCGCGCGAGCGGATGATCGACGCCTACTTCGAGTGGCACGCGCGCGGCAAGCGCGTGACGCTGGTATCCGGCACGAATGCTGAGGCCGATGCGATCAACGACGCCATCCAGCAGCGGCGAGTCGATCAGGGCGAGCTCGACGTCCGCGTCGCCGCGTGGGGAATGGACGAGCAGCGGATCCTCGTCGGCGACACCGTCCAGACCCGTCGCAACGACCGGCTCACGGGAGTCGAGAATCGCGCACAGTGGATCGTGCGCGGCATCCACGACGAGTACCTGTCCCTGGTCTCCGTGGGCGACAGCGGCGAAGTGGCGCGTGTGTCCACCGCGTACGCGCGCGAGCACGTGCAGCTCGCCTACGCATCCACCGTGCACGGCGTGCAGGGCGACACCGCCGACGCGTCGGTGGTCGGGCCGGATGTTGATGCCGCGGGACTCTACGTGGGCCTGACACGCGGGCGGATGCACAACGTCGCGATCGTCGTCGCGCGGACGGATGCCGCGGCACGCGAGCGCCTCGCCGAGTCGATGCAGCGCGGCACTCCGGAGTTGACGATGCAGGATGCTGTACGCGCGGCTGAGGCGGAGGTGCGGCGCGCGGCGAGGAGTCGGGAAGCCGGCGTGGTGACGGGGCCGGTGGTTGGGGCGCCGAGTGCGGCGCGCGGGCTGGGTATGTAGAGGTGCTCGATGGCCGGGCACTCAACGAGGGAAGAGTCTCGGGCGGGCTATTCGGGCGCGGTCAGCGATGGTCCCGACCCCGAAAACTGGATCTCGTCGGTTGTGTCCACGGACGACCGGCCATCGTTCATGTCGGTTAAAGGCTAGGTCTCGGGCACCACGCGACAGCGACTCGCTCACCACTTGGCGAGACGGGCAATCGTCCGAGCGCGAGTGCCGTCGATCAGTAGGCTGGGCGAGGGTCGTTACTGGCCGGAACTGGGGAATGCAAGGAATGACGACTGGCACCGATGCCACCTATGAGAACCGGTCGACCCGAGTCCTACGAGGTCTAGAAGCTCGCACGATCAAGAAATGGGAGGACGACGGTTGGGAGGTCGTCTCTCAGGAGCACGGAAAGCTACGCACCACGATCACGTTTCGACGCCCACGGCCGAAGTCCCATCGCGTGCTGTGGATCGTCGGCGGAGCCACCATTGCTGTCGTCCTGGCGGCGATCATCACAATCGGAGTGATCAACGAACGCAGCGCTGCCCCGATCGCGTCCGAGTCCGCGGCGACTGATCCGCCGCCATCCTCCGAGGCGAGCCAAGCGCCATCCGTCAGTCCAACTTCCACTGAGATCGCGGGTGCGCAGTGCTCCATGCTCGGAGCCTCCGCGGATTGCACATTCGGGCAGACGGTGCTCTACACCGACACCACCGGCGACGGGGACGTCGCCCTCGAGATCACAGTGCTCGCTCCCGTCGAGTTCACACCGACAAGCAACGCGACATTCTGGAACAGCCGCGCCACCCAAGTGCCCGGACTGCCGTTGAACATCTACTTCCCGGTGACAATCAAGAACGTCTCCGACCAGCCCCGCGACAGCAGCTTCATCCTCACACAGGCAGTAAACGACGAAGAGCGCGCGACGGACATCCTCACAGTCAGCGACGGCGACGTCGCCAGCTACCTGAACTTCGACACCCTGGTTCCAGGAGAGTCCTACGTCTTCAACGACGGTTGGAGCTTGTCCACGCTGGATGGACTCGAGTTCGAGATTCGGATCGACGGGCTCGCCGGCGGCAGTGTGACCTTCACCAACTGAGACAAGAAGCAACGGCCGCGCTACCACCGCCCAGTAAGCACCACCGAGATCGCTATGAGCGGTATCGCCCGTGGGCGTCCGGAAGCCCCAGATCCTCGTGCAACCCGCACGTCGCGCCCGCTGAAGACAGCGGCTTGCGGCTCGCGCGCGGGATTCTTGCTCGTTACCGCCGCGCTCCTCGAGTGCGTCAACAGACGCCATCGCATCGGAAGAACTCTCAGCGCTGCTCGCGACAGACCGCGGGCCCTCTTCGGGTCTATCTCGGCAGTTGAGCGAGCACGCTGGGCAGTCTGCGCGAGGAGCCTAAGTGCTCTGATGCTCGTGGGCTACGCACAACCCAGCGAACGGCGGCGAGCTCTGTGAAACGGGCCCCGCAGTGATGTCGGCCCGCACGGATAGCGTGGGTGCGTGGTTCACCTCAAACCCGGCACGACAGCTCCGGCCGCCATCGCCGCCCTCGAGGAAGCGGCGCGTTCGGCGAACAATCTCCTCGGTGCCGGTCGGACGGCGATCGATCTGCTGAGCACGTACCGATCCTGGTCAAGTCAGCAGATCCGCTCCCTGTCGAGCCACCTGACCTCCGATTCTGTGAACGACCTGGTCGCGACACGGAGATACTGGCTCATCCAGTCGCTCGATCCGATCGCTTACGGCCTCCCAGCCGTTGGCGAGTTAGTCGGCCTCGAGGTCACCGAATGCGTGAACGCGCTGACGGAGGCGGCGAAGTCGCTGCAGGCTCAGGCAAGTGTCTGGTCTCAGTGGCGAGGACTTGGGTTGCCCGGTGCCCCCTTTCACGCCGTGGTACTCGATACGAATGTGCTCCTCCGGCACTGCGACACCTTGATCGACATCCGCTGGAACGTGGGCCTAAACATCTTCCCTCACGAGACCATCGCGCTCGGGATACCCATGGTCGTGGTCGAGGAGCTCGACCGGCTGAAGGACAGCAACGGGGTCATGTATCTCGGCGAGGAGAAGCTCGCCGTCCGGACGTTGGCGCGCGCTGCGCTGCGGTCGCTCGACAAGGTGTTTCAGGCGGGTTATCTCAATTGGCAGATCCGGCAGAGTGGTGGCAGTGGTGACGGCTTCCGCGGCGAACTGCACGCGATCCTCATCGTCGACGACTTGAACCACGCCCGCCTACCCGATCCCGATCTTGAGATTATCGACCAAGCGATCCGCTTGCGGCCCTTCACCGCTGATGTGGCGCTCACGACCTACGATCAAGCCATGATCTTCCGGGCGCGCAGCGCCGGTCTGAAGGCATTCCGCCCCACGGAGGAAATGTGACTCGCATCCACGAATCGCCTCGTGGCTCGCTGTCCGGCCGCGAGGTTCGAGAGCTTGACCTGCACTATTCGACGGTTCGGTAACTAGGGCAGTAGGGACGTTTTCACGGCTGGCTCTTTTCGTCTGGCCGGTGGCTGTGGCGCTCCAACTCGATGGACGAACGCCCGATAGTGTCCTGTTAGCGCGGGCGGGGCCCTCGGGAATGGGGAACTGAAATGGTCGGGGATCGTCGCATGAGCTGTTGCCGCACGGTTCAGCTGCTGCCGGGCTGTGAGTGCCGTGCCTGAGCGCGTCTCCCTGTATGAAAGCGACCTGACAGGATTCTCATTACTGCGGAGTCCTTCGAGTCCGGCGTGGCGGCGACCTCAAATCGGCGCTCTCACGGCTATCGCCAGCCACTGGACGATCGACCCGGAGGAACGGCTTCTAGTGTCGCTTCCGACTGGCTCAGGCAAGACCGCCGTCGCGACAGCGCTGCCGCATGTTGCGCGGGCGCATCGAGTCTTGGTGGTCGTGCCGAGTGTCGAGTTGCGAAAGCAGATCGCCGACGCTTTTAGATCACAGCGCGACTTGGTTCTCTCCGGTGCCGTTGCGGAATCCTGTCCCCGCCCGACTGTCGAGGAAGTCAAGGGTCGGGAGGTGAACTGGCAGAACCTAGCGTTCGCCGATGTGGTTGTCGCGCTTCCAAACTCGATCAGCCCGCATCACATGACCCCCGAGCAGCTTCCCCCACCGGACTACTTTGACTTGCTGGTCTTCGACGAGGCGCACCACACCCCGGCGGCGACTTGGCGCAAGCTACTGGATCATTTCCCTAAAGCTCGCGCGGTATTGCTTACGGCTACGCCTCGCCGCGCTGACGGAAAGCTTCTACCAGGCGCGCACGTGTACCACTTTCCGTTGCGTGCGGCGATGTCAGACGGCTTGTTTCACCCCATCCGGCCAGTTGTACTTCGTGGTCCAGACCCACTGACCGATGCCGCCAAGGACGCAGCGATTGCAGACGAGGTCGTGGCGAACCTTCGACGCGACGAACACAGCACCAGCGTCGCGCTTGTACGCGCAGGTACAGTTCATCGGGCGGGCATCCTCAAGGGCCTATATGCGGCCCGAGGTGTGGACGTCGAAGTCATCACGGGATCAACGGCGCAGGGGGATCGTGATTCGATGCTGTCGCGTTGGCGAGCCGGCGAGCTTCGAACGCTTATCGCCGTTGACATGCTCGGCGAGGGCATAGACGTGCCACGACTGCGCATCGTCGGCTATCACGATAAGCACAAGTCAGTTCCCTCGACCATGCAATTCATTGGCCGACTTGCGCGTGCGAATCGAGAGTTCCCGCAAGAATCTGTGCTCGTCACCGTCCACGACGAGGACGTCTACCCCGCCCTGCAAGATGCGCTTCGCCAGTTATACCTCGAAGACGCGGACTGGGTCGAGGTGTTGCCTACACTCATCGACGATCACGTCCAACGGGAACGACAGGATCGAACCTATCTCGCCGCCTTCGACGACGTCCCCACCGTGATCGCACTGCACTCGGTGAGGCCGCTTGCGCGAGCAAGCATGTACGAGGTCCCGCTCGGTACCTCGTGGGATCCGGGCTTCTCTGATGGGGTTCCCGCAGCTCTGAGGACCGGCGAGCGACTGATCGGCCGCGAGATCGTGTATGCCGGGCTGAACGACCTCGCATCTCAATTAGTGATAATCACAGCAGAGCCGGATCAGCCCAAGTGGTACGCCGGATCGGAGCTCCGTCGAGATATCTACGATCTGGCCGTTGTGAGCTGGATTCGAAGCTCCAACACACGCCGCCCGCATCTGCTGTTCGTGAACGCGCAAGACGACGGCTTCCTCAATGCAGTGCGAGACAACCTGGACGCGTCCGGTGTCTTGCGAAACGGCAACCCTGCATATCTGCAGGCCGCTTTCGACACCCTTGAGCGCCTATCGGTGTCGTCTGTCGGCGTTCGCAACACCTTCGCAGCCGTTCCTGGTACGCCCGCGTATGCCACTTTCGCTGGGAGCGGTATAGACCGCGGCCTTCGAGAGGCTGACACCAGTGCCAGGTCTCTGGGTCACGCAATGGCGCAGGTGCGGGCGTCGACCGGCGAGGCTACTACGGCGGGTTTGGCGGCGGAGAAATCGAAGTACTGGGAAACCCGATATCTCGGACTTCGCGAGTACGATCTGTTCGCCGTCGAACTGGCGGGCCGATACTGGTACCCCAGGCAGGCTGACTCAGGTCCGCTGCTGCCGAATGTTTCAAAGGGCACTCGGACCGAAACGTTCCCACCTGAACCGATCGCGGCCGAGATCAACCCCGCGCTCTTCGGGGCATCTTATGCATTGCCCGACGGACGCCCCATCGAATCGCTAGACATTGAGCCAAGTTGGCGGGACCCGAACGACGGGTTGAGTCTTTACCTGCGGCTCTTCGACCCCACGGACGATTCAACCGAGATCTGGTGCGGCAAACAGGCTATCGATGGGCGATTCACAACGGTGCGGGGCGAGACCGTGATTCACAGAGGCACGGGCAACCGAACCTCCTTGACAGATCTCTTCGACGCCCACCCGCCGCTCGTGTACTTCCTCCGGGGCGCCACTGTCGTGGGAGGGACCACCGTTCAGGCGCCCCGCACCGAGCGATTCCTCCCCGATGTGAGCCTGATCCCCGGCGCTTGGGGCACGACGGACATCACTAAGGAGACTCATCGAACCGGGGGTGATCGGTCGATTCATCACTGGGTTGAAAAGCACCTAACGGATGTCGTCGTTCCGAACGGCGTACAACGATGGGTGTTCCATAACGACGGTGGGGGCGAAATAGCGGACCACGTGGTGATCGAGAAGCTCCCTTCGCAAAGGGTGCGTGTCGAGTTTTGGCATTCCAAACCATCTGGCAACTCAACGCCCGGCGTGCGGGTGACCGACATGGAGGTCGTAACGCAGCAAGCCGCCAAGAGTCGTCGACACATCACAGATCGCGGCTTCTGGAGTCGAGTCGGTCGACGATTGAGCGGAGGCGAGCGGCCGCCGCTCCGACTGCTGAGCGGCGACGCCGACGATATCCGCGCGATGTGCGGTCTCATCGCTGGGCGCGAAGCCGATTCGATCGTGGATAACCCGCCAGTACTTGAAGCGAGGATTGTGATCGTGCAGCCCGGGCTCAGTGCGGACCTACTGCGCCTACGGCTCGAGATCGACGATCTTAGCGCGGGGCAGGTGCGCGAGTACTTGATCTTCCTGCACAACGCCGTCGGCGGACTTGGTGCCCTCGAGGTCATCTGCTCGGAGTAGTGAACCGGTCGCGGGTTCGCCCGCGAACAGAGGTTCGATATGAGAAGGATTGGCGTTCGCCGACGAAGTCGTTCCACCCCACGATTGGCCCAGCGCGGACGGGCGCACGACTGCATTCATATTCACGGCCTCGACCTCGACCTAGGTGAAGTTACTTTCAGCGCCGCATCGAGCTGCGTCGTCCTTTGGCAGGGTCGGCTGCGCACGCGTCCCGTTGCTAATCCGCTACCCTGCGATCGTGTCCGGATCCCCGCAACCGTCGCCCAATGTTCCCCGCATCTTCATCGGGTCGTCCACAGAAGGGCTCAACGCCGCTCGGTTCTTGCAGAGCGAGTTGGAGAAGCGGACCCCGTGTGAGGCGACGTGCTGGGATCAGGACGTGTTCGCCCTCTCTACATTTACGCTCAACACCCTCATCGACGCGTCAGACGCCTATGACTTCGCTGTGCTCGTGGCCACGCCCGACGATGCCACGACGAAACGCGGCACTACCATCCCCGTGCCACGTGACAACGTGATCTTCGAGCTCGGACTCTTCGTTGGCGGTCTTGGCGCTGACCGCACGTTCCTGATCACCGACAGGTCACAGTCGGATCTGGGGTTGCCTTCCGATCTGGCTGGTTTCACGTACGGGGTGTTCCGGACCCGACAAGATGGAAACGTCCGTGCATCGCTCAACGACGCCGCCCTCGGCATCGTGCAGAAGATTCGAGCGCTCGGCGTGAGACCCGCGGCCGGCGCGGCCTCAACCTCGGCCAGTCGGGGGTCGCGTGCACTGGACGCCGAGCTCGATCTCGTCTGTAAAGCCGCGCTCGCGCAGGGTTGGCAGATCCGCACCAGGTCCCTTACAGTCCTGCGCCTGCAGGATCGAAAGCGCAGAAAGCACACCATGTCGCTCGGCCATCCTGAAACAACGAGGGTCGAGCTCCGCGCCTTTGCGAGGCAACTTCGAGCCCACGGCTTGCGTATCGATCGGAGCGTGCGCGGTCCGGTAGAGGACTCCGTTCACGGCTGAAACGCGAGGCCCCCGCAGGGCGTCACGCTCCTGCGGGGGCTGCACTCAAACCCGATCTGTATCGGGAGCCCCTTGCGGGAACGCCGTGCATCCATCGTTGTACGCGTCGCCTTGTAGTTCGTGGACAGCTTCCAGCTCAACCTTCGGCTGTCTCTATCCGGAACGGACACGAGCCCCTGAGGCCAGCGCGCACGCCGACGAGATCAACATTAGCGACGTAATCCGTCATTGCCCGCAAGGGGATCCCAAGCGAACGCGCTCACACCCTCTCAAGACGTATCTCAAGCGGGCGCTGCCCGTTTACGGATGGGCATCGCGATCCTGACGAGTACGAGGATGGGCACCATCAGGCGAACGTCACTGAGCTGTGATCAGCCTTCATCCCTACACCCCACCGGCCCGACACCCAACGTCGGGCGGCAGAACTGAAGCTCAGTAGCCAAGAGGGGGCGGCGACCGAAGAGCCGCCGCCCCCTCACCTACAAGGGCTCGATCGTCAGCTCGATTCCCGCTACGGTGATCTTGATGGTGAGACGGTACGAGAGGACCATGATTCCTCCTTCCGCTTACTGATGCCCCCGCGCCCGGCCCGGCGCGGGGGCTAATTTCGTTGGTACGCCAATGCTCATACAGCCCCGCACCCGCCGCAACTATCGGACTACTACGTTTGTCGCGGATCTTTAAGGCGATCTGAGCGGTGTACGATTGCGTTGAAAGCGGAGTCCGAATTCGGTTATCGCGGAGGACACGATCGATCGCAGCGGCAGGTATAGGACAGCATGTACCCCCGGGATCTCAGGTACCCCTTGGATTTCTTGTCCCTCCGCTACAAACGTCATGACTTTGGAGGGCGAGTGGCCAACCTCGAGGATGCTAGTGCCCTCATGCAAACCGCAGTGGCTCGGTCCGGACGCACGTCGAGTGTGCAGTTTCCAATCGCCTTCGCTCGCCGTGCCGATGGACTGATGCCTACGCTCAACGGATTGGCGGCCGGCGGACGAGGCGGTTTGGTTCGCCTTCGGCTCTATCTGACGATGGCAATGCAGGCCTCGTCTGTCCCGCGCACTATCCCGCCCAAGACTTCGGCCGCCTACGCGCGACTGATCAGTCTCGACGCCAGAACAGGTCCGCGGCGGGTGAACGACGCGCTCCGACACCTCGACGAGAGAGGCCTCATTCATCGCGAGCTGCGGACCGGCCGCGCGCCGCAAATCACAGTGCTCAATCCAAACGGATCTGGCGACGACTGGCCAGACAGAACGGAGGATCGCTGGATAACCGTGCCTCTCGAGTTCTGGTCGGGAGGCTGGATCTTCCGAATGTCGGCTCGCGCCATCGCCGCGTACATCTCACTTCGCGAGTTGCTCGGCGGCAGCAAGCACAAAGATGGCCAATTCATGAGCGGCTTCCGGAAGGGCCAGTACGGCATCTCTGACGACACCTGGACCCGTGCCCTAAAGGAACTCAAGGAGCTTGGTGTACTCATCGAGACCATAGAACCCGGCGGGGACGACGAACATCCATACCGCACTCGTCGACGCTACCGACTCATCGAGTTGTCCGATGTGAAAGCCAGCCGGGCGGACCGTCGCGCAACCAGCGATTGAAAGGACGCGTCCGAGCGTTACTCTCACGTGCCCTAGAAGAGTTCCAAGGTCCGAGACGACGCATTCTCGGATCCGACGCGGTAATTGAGGGAGGGCAGCACTCACAAGGTCCGCGCCGCGGACGGCCGTCGGCCGATCGGCGTAAGAGCCGGGGATCGAAGGCGTCACATCTCTGCGAGAGGTCGCGAGCGGCGCTCATTGCTGGTGTTGGACAGCGCACATACCGTCCTGCCAGAGTGGTGGTAAGGAGGGCCCGTGGCAACGTCGTTCCCCGAGAAGACTTTCGAGCACTGGATCAGTCAGTACATCGCGTACCGGTTTCGAACGCATCTCGGACAATGGTGGCCGGCCGCCGGCGCCGACGTTGAGATCGAACCGACGATGTTGCCGATTGGCAAGTCGATCTGGCTGGAGTTGAAGACCGCCACTCCAGCCCCGGCAAATCCACGCACTCACGACGTGGAAGTCGACGTCCCTCAACTTCTCAAGTATCACCAGCCGGGCAATCCCCCGGTGTACTACGTCGTGCCCCGTCCGGGGTGGACCGGATCGCTTGGCACTGCGTCGGCTGCATCGTGGCTGTCGGGGACTTCACGTTCCGACCTGGCATTCAAACGCGCCCAAGCAAAGTGGTTCGGAAACTGGACCATGGTCGTCGCGGGCTGGAGTTTGCGATCGGCGGTCGCCTCTAACGGTGCTGGCTCGCAGAAGACGGCGAAGCTGGGACACTGGGATGGAAGCGCGTGGACCTGGGGGCCAAGTTTCAAACCCGCGCCGGGAGCCTCCCATCCGCAATGGACATGGCCGGAGTTCTGGAATCTGTGGCAGAGCTGCGGATCTCCACTGATGCCGTCAACCCTCGTGGTTCCCTCGCCTGGCCAGGGCGGACTGGACGTTCCGGGACAGGACGCCGATCGTGCTGAGCTCACGGCCAAGCTGAGAGCGTACCGGGATGAGCGTCGTGCGGATCACGGCCGGCGTGCACTGGACTTCGGCCGACGATCAATTTATGAGCCCGTGTTCGAAGTCGAAGGGGATCGCTATCTCCCGACTAGCAGGCTACGGCTGGTTCGAACGGTGGAAGGCGTCGAGACCAATCAGCTTGACGGCGCTGCAACGTCTCAGGCCGAGACCGAGTCATCCATGCTCGCCATGATGTCCGCTCGAGACATTAGGTAGTCGCCAAGCTTCAGCGCCAGAGAGCCTGCGAGGCTGTATCCGTTCTCCGCCAAGTGAGCCACCATGACCAGTCGCACCGAGCGGTTGCGCATTCGGGACTCGCCGACCGAGGGATGCCGATCGAGGTACTGAGCCCCGCCCGCGGCGCCCCTCCAGCGAGCAATGCCTGTCTGGGGGTGGACCAGGGGCTTGACCGATGACGCGCAGACGACGCTCGAAGGGATCGAGCCGGTCCAACCGGATGTGCGCCTCCAGCAGGTCGCTTCGAAGCTGGTGAATTTCACTGCCTTGCGCGGCGAGCGCGCGGGTGTGCGCTTCGACGACATCTCGGTATACGCGCGACCATCGCTGCAACCGAAATGTCCAAACGACCAGGGCCAGCACGATTGTCGCCCGCCCGGCGATCGCCCATACGAGATGGCTCATGCCGCTGACCTTGGCGGCGGCGACTCCGCGCGGCGCCTCATCGCCGCACCGCCTGCACTGCGTTCGACCGGCACGCCCAAAGGCAGGCTCGCGCGTCCTCCGCTGACTCATAGAATTTCGCCATGGCGCAGCCGATGGACGACACGAATGTCCGTCGTATGCTGCTCCGATACACCGGGCGTTGCCGGTTATGCGGCGTGACGCTGGCCGCGGGGATGGATGCGATCTATGAGCGCAGTCGTCGGACGGTGCGGTGCGTTGAGTGCGCTCCGATAGTCACGCCGTCGGACCTGTCCCCTGCGACAACGTCCGCGGCGCCGCGCCGCGAGGATGCTGACGTGCTTCGCCTGCGGGCTCCCGCGTCATCGGTGATCGCCGAGCTCCTTCGCGTTCAAGCGACGGTATCCGTCCGAACTGGCACGCAGAGATTCTTTGGCCGCAGCCCCTTGAACGTCGATAGCCGCCCCTGGTACCTGGGTGCCCTCGGCGAGCTTGAGGTCGCCCGACTTCTGGATCAGCTCGGGCCCGGCTGGTTCGCAATTCACTCTGTGCCCATCGGCAGCGCGGGTAGCGACGTGGACCACATCGTGATCGGACCCGCGGGCGTCTTCACGATCAACTCGAAGTTCCATGCAGGCGGCAACGTGTGGGTCGGTTCCCGGCGGCTTCTCGTGAACGGGCAACGCACCGACCACTTGCGCAACACTGAGTTCGAAGCGCTACGCGTCGCGAAACTCCTCACCCAAACACGCCGCGTACGCGTCGACGTCACCCCCGTCATCGCGATCGTCGCAGCCCGTCGGCTCACCATCCGCGAACGGCCCGAACGCGTCGTCGTGCTCGCGGCCTCGCGACTGCCGCGGTGGATGCAATCCCGAGCTGCAGTGCTGAGTGCCGACGACATCACTCAGCTAAGCCGTGTAGCGGCCGAGCCCTCGACCTGGGGCCATCCCGACATCCCCGCTGCCGACCTTGCTGCGTTTGCTGGGCTTCAGACCACCATCACCGCCGCCCGCAACCGACGTCTTGGTTGGGCGCTCGCCCTTGCACTGAGCCCGCTCGTCGTTGTCGTCACCTTCATCGTCGGAGCGATCGCCCTCGTGCGCTGAAGCCCAGGATCAGCACCAGGTGGGCGAAGGGACGATGACAGGTCCGGCCGGGCAGTGCCCTCCCGGGATCCGGATCGAGCGCACGACATTCCGGATGATTTGTCGCTTCAGCACATCGACGAGCGTTCACGCTGGCGCGATCAACCAAACGCCCTCCACTCCACGCAGCAGCCCGCCGCTATCAGACGTCGACGCCGAAGGCGCGTAGCAGCGGGACGCGCGGGACCATCCGGCGCGGGCCGAGCTGGATCGTGGGTATGGTCCCGCTCTCGATGCCGAGCTTGATCGTGCGGTAGTCGACGCCGACGAGTTTGGCGGCATCCTTCATCGTCAGAGCCAGGCAGTCCTGTGACCGGTTCATCGCCCTTCCTTCCGTTGAGCCAGCAGTGTCAGTCTCCCTTCGTCGCAAGCTACCACAACCGTGAGCCAAGATCGACAGTCTTCTTCGCGATTCGTCTCCAACCTGGAATAGTGGGCTCCATGGCAGACGTCACGGCATATGACTTCAGCGACGAACGCATCGATCTCGGCAGCGGCGTCACGCTGCCGAAGTCGTGGCACGCGCGGGTGTCAGGCGAGCAGGACGTGCCCGGCACGATCACCGTGCGCGTGGAGTGGGACGCTGCGCTTGGCCGCACGGCCGTTGTGTTCGCCGCCCTTGAGCGCGAAGGGGAAGGCGTCGACATCACCAGCCAAGTGCTGCGCGAGGTGCGCACGCATTGGATCATGACGAGGTCAGCCCTCGAGGTCGTCACGGTCGATGTCAGCGAAGAGAGTGTTGGCGATCGCTCCCGCATCCCGGTGCGAGAGTATCTCAGCCGCATGCAGGCGCAGGAGGAGCGCGAACCCTTGGAGTCCCTGCACGCCGCGATCGCCGTCTATCGCGTCGCGACGGCGATCAGCTACCCCCCACTCAAGCTCATCAGCGACACCCTCAAGATCAGCCAGAGCACCGCAACCCGCCTCATGACTCGCGCCCGCGATGCGGGTCTCGCACCGGAGGTGCGGATCCAGGAGCCTCGGCGTGCGCCGGCAGTGGACCCGTACAACCCACTAAGGCCACACGCAACAGGGCCGTACTACGGCCCGTCCGGGCCCGGGGGTCCGTCGATCGGGCGATGACCACAACCCTGACAGGCGGCCACGTGGGCCGATTTCACCCGGGGGTTCAAGGCAAAGTGGGTGATTGAGCATTTTGTTCACACATCACGGTGAATACGGCTCTAAGCTACGCAATGTGCTCTCTTGCAGCTAGCGAAGAATCTGCCCGTTCCACAGCCTGCGCAGTGCGCTTGAACATCGCCCGAGACCCCTGATTTTCTGCGGTTTTCTGCCCGCATTTTGCCCGCAAACTGTTTGCCGCGACCTGCTTCCGACTGCTGCGCGATGTCGGCCAGCTCCCCCGAGACCCCCGTAATTTCGCGGTTCTTGCAGGTATCAGCATGATTGAGCATTATGCTCAGTCGTGTTCGAGTCCCTCCAGGGGCATCTCTACTTTTTACAGCCTTGACCTGGGTTTTTCTTCGGTAAGCAGCGTCTCGAGCAAGCGATTGGCCCACACTTTGGGCGGATCGAGGCGCGCTCGGCAACCCGGGTCTTAGCCGGTCAGCGCGCCGCTATTCGTTGTTCGCCTGCTCTTCGATCCAGTCCACGACGTCGTCGGCAAGGTATCGGACGCCGGGTCCGTCTTCGCTGTCGGGATCGCCGCTTTCGTCGTCGTCCAGGTCGAGAGCATCATCCGCGCCGGGTTCGGGGTCCACCGCCCAGACGTCGTCTGCACTCGCGCTGTCGGCGACCTCGTCGATCTCGGCTGCGATGTCTGCGGGCACGGCGTCGCCGTTGTTCGCGATCAGCCAGTCGCGGGTTACGGGGGCCAGGCGCGCCCAGATCTCATCCATCGCCATGGCGAAAGTGTCCCACCGCGCGTCGCGTCCGTCGACGGGTGAGGGGCGATGTCGAGAACCGTGTTGTCGCCATCAACGAGCGGGTGGTCGGCCTGGCGCTGACCCGCTCACGAGGCGCGCTCACGTGGCAGTGACGTTGAGCTTCACCGCCTCCGTGATGAGGATCTTGATCGCGACGTCATCGACCGGGCTTGCTTCGGCGAAGTCGATGGCCCGGACGACCTTGCTGTCCAGTCGCGTGTTGAACAGGTCGTTGGGCGCCATCCGGACGCCCTTGCTGAACGTCAACCGCACCGTGTTCTTGAGCACGTCGATGAAGCACACGTCTCCGTCGTGGGCCCAGAACGCCACCCCCTCCGGCTTGGACGGCTTCTTGTACTTGACCACCTCGACGGCATCAGGATCGGCAGCCGTGATCGCGGCCCGCAGCGCGACCAGCGTCTCCTGCTTCCAGCCGTCCTGCTGCGCGATGATGTCATCGATCTGTTCCGAATCCGACTTCTCACTCATTCGCGAATCCTCGCGAACACCTCCACGGAAAGCAATCACCGAGACCTGCTGCTGCGCATCGGACAGCGACAAGTTCCAGCGCTGAGCACCCCTCCCCTCGCACCCACCCGCTGGCGGTCGTACGCTGACCGCGTGAGCGAAGGACCCGAAGTCGACATCCGCGGCGGGCGACGTGCGCACTGGCTCGAACTGGTCTTCGACCTCGTCATGGTCGGCTACATCGGGCAGCTCGCGCACTTCTTGCACGGCGACCCCGGGTGGACGCAGGTGCTGGTGTTCTTCGCCCTGTTCGCGCCGGCGTGGTGGGCGTGGGTGAACATGACGCTGACGCTCAACCTCTTCGGAGCCCGCGTCACCCCGGTCGTCTGGGCCGCCGTCACGGTGGCGATGATCGCCATCGGCATCATGGCCGCCGCGGTTCCGGAGGCGCTCGGCGAGCGCGCCTGGGTCTTCGCGGTCGGCAACGCGCTCATCCGCCTCGTGTGGATGCTGCCCTGGATCGCGAAGCGGCGCACCATCGGCGTGCCGCTCTGGCGTCCGATCGCCTTCAGCGCGCTGCCGGCCACGCTCTGGCTCATCTCCGTGGCCGTCGCCCCGCCGGCGCGATTCGTGCTGTGGGCGGTGGCGATCGCGGTCGAGGTCGGGCTGCTGGCGTTCCTCGGGAGTCAGACGGCCTGGTTGCAGCGCACCCTGGACGTCGACCACCTGCTGGAGCGCGTCAGCCTGCTGGTCGTGATCGTGTTCGGCGAATCGATCCTCGCGACCATCGCGCAGCTCGACGAGCACTGGACGCTCGCGTCGTTGGGGACGGCGATCCTGGCGTTCATCGCGATCTCACTGCTGGCCTGGGTGTTCTTCCACTACGCCTCCGGCTCGGCTGAGGCCGGCCTGCACAGGCTGCAGACCGCCGGTCGCATCGGTGCGCTGCGGGACGCGGTGATGTATCTGCCGTTCGTGCTGATCGCCGGTATCGCGTTGTTCGCCGCCGGCCTCGGAACCGCCGTCGCCGAGGGCGCACACACGCTGCCGGCCGGAGGCGCCGCCTGCATCGCGGGCGGAATCGCACTGTTCTACCTGGCGAGCGTCGTGGAGTCGCTGCGCTACGGGGTGCGCTGGCGCGACGTCGTGCTCTGGGGACTGCCCGGCGTCGCACTGCCCTGGGTGCTGGTTCCCCTCTCCGCCGCGGTGACCGCTGCGGCGGTGGTCGCCGCTGTCGTCCTGCTCATCGTGGTGATGATCGGTCTCGCCGAACTCAACCGGCGTCGCATGCGCGCGACCCGAGCGAGCAGCCTCGTAGGGCGATCACGACGAATGGATGCCGCGGGCCGGTGCCCCGAGGCATCCGTGACACGCTCGCAACTGACTACACCGCCAAGAGCGCCGCCATCTGGGCTCGCGGCATGGGACGTGCGAACAGGTAGCCCTGGCCGCGGTCGCATCCCATCGTCTTGACCTTCTCGAGCTGCTGCGGCGTCTCGATACCCTCCGCGACGACGCGGATGCCGGCCTCGTGAGCGACGGCGATAGCGTCCCCCATCGTGCGTTCGGCCGACGGGGAATCGTCGATCACGAGCGCGCGGTCGATCTTCAGCTCGGTGGCGTGAAGCCGCTTCAGCTGCGTGAGGGAGGCTTGTCCGGCGCCGTAGTCATCGATCGCGATTCCGAGCCCCAACGCCCTCAGCCCATCGAGCCGTGCGACGACCGCCGACACGTTGCCGATCCGTCGCCCCTCGGTGATCTCGAGCGTGAGTCGCCGCGCGGGACGGCTGATCCTCTCGACGAGCTGCCCGAGCCACGTGGCGAAGGCGGAATCCTGCAGCTGTGCGGGCGACACGTTGACCGAGACGTCGATGCCCCATTTGGCCATCACGGCGATCGCCTGCGTGGCCATGAAGCGGCCGATCTCCGCGATCATCCCGTCTTCTTCGGCGACCGGGATGAACTCATTGGGCCCGACGAGCCCCCACTCCGCATGATTCCACCGGCAGAGCGCCTCGACGGCGACCACCCGATTGCTCACCAGATCGATCTGAGGGTGGAACCACGCGGTGATCTCCGAGCGCTCGAGCGCATGCGTCAGCGCTCTCGATATCTCACTTCTCACAGCCACGGCTTCTCGCTTCGGTGCTGGCCGGTCCCCCCGACCCCTGCTCCCCGTCGGCAATTCTCGCATCGGGCGCCCGTCGAAACGGCGTCTTGACGCCTGCCGACGTGTCGGGTATCCGGTCGGTGGGTCCTCCACTCGCGGGCAGCGTCGCGGCGGACCTCTGGTGGGGGCGGCGAAAGCGCGGCCGCGAAGTGGTGCGCTGTCGCCGGTTCATGAGAGGTTCGGTGACATGCTGCACGAGGATGACCGCGATCTGATGCGAGCCGTTTCCGTCTACCTGCACCGTGTCAACGAGCTGTCGGCGCGCGAGACCGTCCTCGCTCGCACTCCGCTCGGCGACCTCATCAGCGAGCATCTGGCGACGGATGCCGAGCGCGTCTCCGTCGTGCAGGAGCAGATCTCGGATCACCGCCTCGTCGACGCCGACATCGCGTTGGAAGCCTTGTCCGCCGAAGGCGACGGCCGTCTCATCGGCGTCACCGGCGGTGATCAGCGCCACCACCAGGGACTGTCCGAGTTCGTCAGCAACGGCCACGTCCGCTACGACGTCGGACCGGTCGACTACGCCGAGCGTGCGACCGGACCCGACTCGAGCAGGCGCGTCGTCTCACTCGGACTCCGCCTTCTGCGCTTCGAGGGCGCCCCGATCGCGCTGGCTCAGCGCGCGGCGGCGCCCCAGTACGGCAGGCAGACCGCTCTCGTGGAGGTCATGGCGGCCGATGCCGCGCTCGTCACCCGATTCCTCGAGGCGCTCCGGCGGACGATGGTCGAGCTCAGCGTGCTGCGCGGCCAGGTGCTGTCGTTCCAGCACACCGAGTACGGGCGTGAGGCGGGCGCCACGTTCGTGGCACGTCCCTCCGTCGCCGCGGAAGACATCGTGCTTCCCGAAGGGGTGCTCCCGGAGATCGTCCAGCACGTCGTGACGATCGGCACGCACCGCGATGCGCTCCGAGGTGCGGGCCAGCATCTGAAGCGCGGCGTTCTGCTGTACGGGCCGCCGGGAACCGGCAAGACGCTCACCGTCCGTCACCTGCTCAGCGCGACTCCCGAGACGACGGCCGTGGTGCTGACCGGATCCAGCATCCGGTTCGTCAGTGCCGCGGCTGAGATCGCCCGCACGTTCCAGCCCACGATCGTGGTGCTCGAAGACATCGATCTCGTCGCGATGGAACGGCACTCCTCTCCTCAGCCTCTGCTGTTCGAGGTGCTCGACGCGTTGGACGGTCTCGACGGCGATGCCGATGTGGCCTTCATCATGACGACGAACCGCGTCGAAGCGCTCGAGCGGGCGCTCGCCGAGCGCCCCGGACGCGTCGACCTCGCGGTCGAGGTGCCGCTTCCCGCTCTGGCCGAGCGGCGCCGGCTGTTCCGCCGCTATGCCCACAACCTGCCGTACAGCGACGCAGCGCTGGACGCCGCTGCCGAGCGAGCCGAGGGCACTGCCGGATCGTTCGCGAAGGAGCTGATGCGGCGCACCGTTCTCCGCGCGGCCCAGGACGGGCGCGAACCCCACGACGACGACCTCGCTGCCGAACTCACACGCCTGATGGACTCGCGGGCGCAGCTGACCCGGACGATGCTCGGCTCCGCGACGGACGGGTCGTCGGCCGGCCCACTTCACGATCACCAGGCGGCGAGCTTCGGATGGTTCGCGGGCTCGTGACCGCCGGTGGCGGCGACCGACGCACCGCGGTGGCGGCTCGACGTGCTGTGATGGACGGGTGACCACGCCCGAGAACGCCCTCTCGCTCACCATCGACGGAACCCCCGACTTCGGCAGTGAGGTGCTCAAGTCGCTGTACCGCATCACGGGACGCTCCACCGTCGAGCTGCGACGCGCGATCCGCGACGGCGAGCCCGTCTATACGGCAGGGCTGTTCGGCAACGACCACATCCAGGTCGTCCCCCGGCTCGAGAAGACCGCCGATTACCTTGACGGCCTGGGGATCCCGTTCATCGTCCACGAATGGGTCGACGGCGAGCGCGAGCAGATCTCGATCGACGTCATGCGGCAGATCATCCAGTCCGCCGACGGGCAGTTCCACTGACGGTCGTCGACATCGCCTCAGAGTCCTGCGCGTGGCTCGGCGAGCGTCTGTCGTCACCCGCTAGGGTGGGCAGCAGGCCGGGTCCCGCACCTTTCGACTGCGTCACACAGGCATCCCCAGTGCCGAGCCCTCCCCCAAAGGGCGCGTGACGCCAGCGGGACAGGCTGAGGTCCCTCGGACGCTACAGGCTCTAGCTGCAACGTCCGAGGGACCGTCCTTGCGCGGGGGGAGCGCAGGGGAAATCAGCGGCCCAGCCCCAGAGATCCCCAGTCCGGACGCTCGCGCTGTGATCAGTTCCCAGGATCACGGCAAGCAGTCCGTCGCCTCACCATATCGCGGACACTGTGCGGGGAACAGCATCCAACGACGTCATTTCGCCACGCGCGTTCACGCTCGCGCTCTCCCGCGGTTCCACACGGATGCACTACTGTGCACGTCACACGGACCCACGCCGGAGAGGACCGGGATGACTGCGACACCCGCGCCCGACGCCGCATCGAAGACGCCGTCCCGCTACCGCGGCATCGGTATCGTCCTCATCGGAATGAGCGGCGCGATCTGGTGGCCCGCGTTCACTCTCGGGGCGTGGCACACTCCGTTCTTCGACCAGCTCCTGACCGTGTGGGTGATCGCGACGGCCGGGTTCGTCGTGGTGCTGATCCAGCCGGCGCGGCCCCGCGTGAAGGCGGGCCGCGCCATCGCGCTCGTCATCCCGTCGCTGTGGCTCGTCCTGTCGTTCACCAGCGCCCCCGCCGCGGACGATCTCTGGGGCAATCTGTTCGATGTGCTCGCGGTCGTCGTCGGGCTCGTCGGGATCCCGTTCACGCTGTGGGTCGTCGTGCGCACCGTGTGGCCCGACGTGATCGCCGACTATCCGCCGCGTGTCCGGCTCGGCATCTTCGCCATCGTCGCGGCCATCGCCCTCGCATCGTTCGTCCTGGGTCTCAACCAGAGCCGGTTCCTCACGTGCGAGGACTTCACGCTGAGCGGCAACTCCGAGCCGCCCGGCTGCGTCCCCGCCGACGACTCCCCCACCCCCTGACACGTCCGTGGTCGCGCCATTCGGATGACGGATGCCGCGGCTCGGCGCATCCGTCGCCCTCGCGTCCTGCGGCTAGGCGAGCCGCATCGTGGCCTGAGGTCCTGCGGCGAGCGCGGCGGCGGTGCGGACGATCGTCTGCTCCATCACCTCGACGGCCGCCGTCGGTGAGATGTCGGCGACGCGGGCGATGCTGATGGTGCGCGTCAGCGTCGGATCGGACAGGCGCACCGACCGCAGCCCCGACCGCTCGATGAGCACCATTGCGGGCACGATCGCGACACCGATCCCCCGCTCGACGAAGCGCAGCACGGCGTCCATCTCCGCACCCTCGATCACCGTGTACGGCGACAGCCCCGCGGCCGCGAACGCCGCATCAGTCGTCGCCCGGAGGTCGTACGTCGAGCTGAACGCCACCTGCGGCAGGCCGGCCACCTCGCCGAGACCGATGCTCTCTCGCGCGGTGAGCGGTGGTGCGCCGGCTGAAGAGATGACGACCAGCTCCTCGACAAGAAGTTGCGCGACGCTGAATCGCTCCGGGGATCCCGCACCCGACGTCGTGATCAACGCGAGGTCGAGCTCACCGCCGGCGAGGTGATCCAGCAGACCGCGCGAACCGCTCTCGGTGATGTGCAGTTCGATTCCGGGGTGCGCGGCGTGGAACGCGCTCAGCACCTCGGCGACCAGGCTGATGCACAGAGTCGGGGTCGCACCCAGGCGCACCCGACCGCGCTGCAGGCCGGCGAGCTCGTCAAGTTCACGGCGAACGGATGCCGCGTCCGCCAGCATTCGCCGCGCGAGGGGCAGCAGCGACTCCCCCGCTACGGTCAGCGTGCTGCCCGCTCGTGCACGGTGGAACAGCTCGGCGCCGAGACTCTGCTCGAGCGTCGAGATCTGACGGCTGAGCGACGGCTGCGCGAGGTGGAGCTCCTCGGCGGCGCGGGTGAAGTTGCCTAACTGCGCCACAGCGACGAAGGCGCGGAGCTGCTCGAGATTCATGTGCATAGCGTACCGCTATCGATATGACCAAGAATATGCATTGGAGTAATCGAACAGAACTGCCTAGCGTGTCTGACGTGATCCCTGCAGAACGCCAGCTCTCCACCACCGTCCTCGTGATCGGCACCGGCGGTTCCGGTCTTCGCGCGGCCATCGAACTCGCCGAAGCCGGCGTCGACGTGGTCGCCCTGGGCAAGCGACCGAAGTCGGACGCCCACACCTCCCTCGCCGCCGGCGGCATCAACGCCGCGCTCGGCACCATGGATGCCGACGACAGCTGGCAGCAGCACGCCGCCGACACGCTGAAGGAGAGCTACCTCCTCGCCAACCCGCACACCGTCGAGATCGTCACGTCGGGCGCCGCCCGCGGCATCGACGACCTCGAGCGGTACGGCATGCCGTTCGCCCGCGAGGACGACGGGCGCATCTCGCAGCGATTCTTCGGTGCGCACACCTACCGTCGCACCGCGTTCGCCGGCGACTACACCGGCCTCGAGATCCAGCGCACGCTGATCAACCGCGCCGCACAGCTGCAGGTGCCGATCCTCGACACCGTGTACGTGACGCGCATCCTCGTGAACGACGACGGCGCGGTCTTCGGCGCGTACGGGTTCGACCTGGAGGACGGCACGCGCTACCTGATCCACGCCGACGCGGTGATCCTCGCCGCAGGCGGGCACAACCGCATCTGGCGGCGCACGTCGTCGCGACGCGATGAGAACACCGGCGATTCCTTCCGGCTCGCGGTCGAGGCGGGCGGCCGCCTTCGCGACCCCGAGCTCGTGCAGTTCCACCCCAGCGGCATCATCGAGCCCGAGAACGCGGCCGGGACGCTCATCTCGGAGGCGGCGCGCGGCGAGGGCGGCATCCTGCGCAATGGTCTCGGCGAGCGGTTCATGCACAAGTACGACCCCGAGCGCCTCGAGCTGTCCACGCGCGATCGCGTCGCCCTCGCCTGCTACACCGAGATCAAGGAGGGCCGCGGCACGCCGAACGGCGGCGTCTGGCTGGATGTCTCCCACCTCCCGCGCGAGACGATCATGACCCGCCTCCCCCGCGTCTATCAGACGATGCTCGAGCTGCAGATGCTCGACATCACCAAGGAGCCGATCGAGATCGCGCCGACGGCGCACTATTCGATGGGCGGCGTCTGGGTGCGCTCGTCGGACCACTCCACCGATGTCCCCGGCCTCTACGCGATCGGCGAGGCGTCCTCGGGACTCCACGGCGCCAACCGCCTCGGCGGCAACTCGCTGATCGAGCTCCTGGTGTTCGGCCGCATCGTCGGACAGGCGGCAGCCGCGTACTCCGCGGCGCTGCCCGCCCAGACGCGCTCGGCCTCGGCGGTCGCGACCGCTCGCGCGGAGATCGACGGTCTGCTCACCGCATCCGGAACCGAGAACGTCCGGGCGCTCCAGCGGGCGATCCGCGACACCATGACCGAGCACGCCGGCGTGGTGCGCGACGAGCAGGGGCTGCTCACCGGCCTCGCGGAGCTCGACGCGATCGAGGCGCGGATGGCCGACATCGGGGTGCACCCCGATATCGCGGGCTACCACGACCTCGCGCACGCGTTCGACCTGAAATCGGCGGCTCTCGCCGCCCGCGCGACGCTCGAAGCCGCGCTCGAGCGCCGTGAGACGCGCGGCTGCCACAACCGGAGCGACTACCCCGACACCGATCCCGAACTGCAGGTCAACCTGGTGTGGTCCCCCTCGACCGGTGTCGTGCGGGAGGAGATCCCGCCCATCCCCGCAGACATCAGGGCGCTCATGCGCGAGGTGTCTGTCGTCGGCAAGCTCGTCGAGTAGTCCGACGCGATCCCCCCGATAGACCCCGGATCCGCCTGATCGGCGGGTCCGGGGTCTACCCCGTTCGGCCGCAGGCTGCAACCCCCGAGGGCGAACGCGGGTGCACGGGGTAGAAAGGCCTCGTGAAGAGGGTGATCTACGCGGGAAGCGAATTCGTGACGGGGGACGACATCGCGGCCGCGCTCCTCGGCTGCGGCCAGGCGCTGGCCGAAGCCGGTGAGGCGGAGGCGGTGACGGTTCCGACCAGGGAACTGGACGGATCCGTGGGCGAGGTGACGGTGCTCATCGGTCCGGCGAGCCAGATGGTCGCACGCGATGCCGACAGCGACGACGACGACGAACTCGTCGACGAGGTCGCGGTCGCCCGCCTGAACTCGATCCAGCGACGCCTGCGCCCGGTCGCAGTGATCGATCTCCCCCCTTCGCACGACGACTGGGACGACGAGATCTGACCGACTCACTCGACCATCCGCTGCCGAAGGAGAACCACCTCATGGACGACACCACGCCCGTCGTGACCCGCTCGAACCGCGGCCAGTGGGAGAACCACGTGTCGGGGCATCCGGAACTGTCGCGGAGCTTCACCAGCAAGCAGGAAGCGGTGGATGCCGGACGCGGCGTCGCCGACGAACTCGGCGTGCACCACGTCGTCGAGGATGCGGAGCCGACAGGCGCCATCACCGACGAACAATGATGAAGTCTCCGCGGCGGCGAGCGCTCCGCACGGCCAGCGTGGCGGCATCCGTCAGCGGAAGTCCCTCGCGCGGTGCTGCACGCCGATGCGGAGATCCTCGAACGCGTCGGCGATGAGGTTCGTCACGCCCTCGGCCGAACGCTCCAGCATTCCGCGCGCGATGAGCGCCGGGGAATCGCGCACGATGCGGCGGTAGCGGTTCCAGACACCGAGAGAGCACACGATGTTGACGAGACCGTGCTCGTCCTCGAGGTTGAGGAACGTGATCCCGGATGCTGTCGCCGGCCGTTGCCGGTGGGTCACGAGTCCCGCGACCTCGACGCGGCGGCCGACCTCGTGACTGCGCAGCTCGCGGGAGGTCAGGACGCCGCGCGCATCGAGCCCGGAGCGGTAGTGGGTGATCGGATGGTCGTCGGTCGAGATGCCCGTCGCCCACAGGTCGGCAGCGAGGCGCTCGTAGCTGGTGGGGTCGGCGAACAGCGGCGGCTGCACGGCGATGAGCGAGTCCGGCAGGAACTCGGGGCGGTCCTGCGCCGCCGACCCGGCGAGCCAGATCGCCTCGCGCCGGCTGAGACCGAGGCATTCGAACGCCCCCGCCGTGGCGAGCGCCTCGACCTGCACCGCGGTGATGCTGGTGCGCCGCACGAGATCGCGGAGGTCGCGGAACAGCCCGCCCGTCTCGCGCGCGGCGACGATGCGCTGCGCGACCGTCGCCCCGATCCCCTTCACGCCGGCCAGTCCCAGCCGCACCGCGAACCTCCCGTCGCGGCGGTGTGCGGCGGATTCGTCGGGCGCGTCGAGGTCGAAGAGCCCGACCGGCGGCTGCTTCCGCTCGGCGCACGAGTCGAGGCCGGTCGGCCCTTCGGGCCCGATCGAAGCGTCCCCACCGGTCGCTGAGCCCGTCGAAGCGCCGGCGACGGCCTCAAGCACCGCCTCGCTGCCCGAGAGGTGCAGGTCGGGACGGCGCACCTCGACACCGTGGTGGCGAGCATCGCCCACGAGCGTTGCCGGCGAGTAGAACCCCATCGGCTGCGCCCGCAGCAGCCCCGCGAGGAACGCGGCCGGATAGTGCAGCTTGATCCACGAGCTGGCGTACACGAGCAGCGC
This sequence comes from Microbacterium sp. C23T, assembly GCF_053345975.1. Lineage (NCBI taxonomy): Bacteria > Bacillati > Actinomycetota > Actinomycetes > Micrococcales > Microbacteriaceae > Microbacterium > Microbacterium sp. C23T. The sequence goes on from NZ_JBKFBD010000014.1 coordinate 33,024, forward strand.
GAAAGACAGGGAGTGCGACTCGGCGAAGCCGAAGTTCGCGAACGCCTGGATCTTGGCGTAGATCGCGTCGGCCTCCTCGCCCACGAGGTCGTTCTCTGCCATGCCGGCGTACAGCTTCTTCTTCAGCGAGTCGATGCGCTCGATCCCGCGCTTGGAGCCCATGGCGCGGCGCAGCAGGTCGGCGTCCTCGCCGGTGAGCCCGCCGACGGCCATGCCCATCTGCATGAGCTGCTCCTGGAACACCGGGATGCCGAGCGTGCGCTCGAGCACCGGCACGAGCTTGGGGTGGGGGTAGGTCACCTTCTCCTGACCGAGCTTGCGCTTGACGAAGGGATGCACCGCCCCGCCCTGGATGGGACCGGGGCGGATGAGAGCGATCTCGATCACGAGGTCGTAGAACCGGCGCGGCTGCAGGCGCGGGAGAAGCCCCATCTGGGCGCGCGACTCGACCTGGAACACACCGATCGAGTCGGCACGGCACAGCATGTCGTAGACCGCCTTCTCCTCCTTCGGGATCGTCGACAGCTCCCAGTCCTCCCCCGTCGAGGCGCGGATCATGTCGAAGCAGTACTGCAGGGCGGCGAGCATCCCGAGGCCCAGCAGGTCGAACTTCACGAGACCCATCCAGGCGGCGTCGTCCTTGTCCCACTGGATCACCGTGCGGTTCTCCATGCGGGCGTGCTCGATCGGCACGACCTCGCCCACCGGCCGGTCGGTGAGCACCATGCCGCCGGAGTGGATGCCGAGATGCCGCGGGGCCTTGAGCAGCTCGGACGCGAACTCCAGCACCTGATCGGGGATGTCGTGGCCGGCGCCGGTCTCGAGGAGGGCTCCCCATCCCTCGATCTGCTTCGACCAGGCGTCCTGCTGCCCGGGCGAATGCCCCAGCGCCTTCGCCATGTCGCGCACGGCGTTCTTGGGGCGGTACTGGATGACGTTCGCGACCTGCGCCGCGCGGTCGCGCCCGTACTCCCGGTACACCCACTGGATGACCTCTTCCCGACGGTCGGAGTCGAAGTCGACGTCGATGTCGGGTTCCTCCTCACGCAGACTCGAGAGGAACCGCTCGAACGGCAGGTCGTACGCGATCGCGTCGACGGCGGTGATGTCGAGCAGGTAGCAGATGGCACTGTTGGCGGCGGACCCGCGCCCCTGACAGAGGATGCCCCGGCTCCGGGCGAACTGCACGATGCCGTGGACGATCAGGAAGTAGCCCGGGAAGTCCTTCATCTCGATGACCCCGAGTTCCTTCTCGATGCGCGCCCGGTTCTCCTCCGTCAGATCGGGGTACTTGCGCGGCACCGCCTCCCACACCAGGTGCCGCAGCCATGACATCGGCGTGTGCCCCTCGGGCACCTTCTGCTTCGGGAGCGCAGGCTTCGCCTTGCGCAGCGGGAAGGCGAGCTCGTCGGCGAGCGTCACCGTGCGGGCGACGGCATCCGGGAATCGGACGAACCGCTCCGCCATCTCGGCGCCCGACCTCAGGTGGGCGCCTGCATGGGCGGGCAGCCAGCCGTCGAGCTCGTCGAGACCGCGGTTCGCGCGCACGGCGGCGACCGCCGCGGCGAGCAGCTGCCGCTTCGGCACGGCGTAGTGGACGTTGTTGGTCGCGAGGAGAGGAAGGCCTCGCTCCCGCGCGAGCCCGACGAGCACATCGTTGTCGCGGGTGTCGAGCGGGTTGCCGTGGTCGATGAGCTCGACGTGCACGTTGTCCTTCCCGAACAGCGTCACGAGGCGATCGAGTTCGCCGGCTGCCGCGTCGGGGCTCTCGGCGAGCCCGCGGCGTACGGAGCCCTTGCGGCACCCGGTGAGCACCGCCCACTCCCCCGCCGCCTGCGCGGCGAGCTCCTCGAGGTCGTAGACCGGCCTGCCCTTCTCCGCCCCCTGCAGCTGCGCGTGCGTGATCGCCCCCGCCAGCCGGTGGTACCCCTCCTCGCCACGGGCGAGCACCAGCAGGTGCGCGCCGACCGGATCGGCCTCGCCGTTCTGCGGCTTCGGCAGCTCGAGCGACAGCTCGGCGCCGAACACGGTCTTGAGCTGCAGCGACTCCGCGGCCTCCGCGAACCGGACGATGCCGTAGAACCCGTCGTGGTCGGTGACCGCGAGGGCATGCAGCCCCAGCCGCTCCGCCTCCTCGGCGAGCTCCTCGGGCGAGGAGGCCCCGTCGAGGAACGAGTACGACGAGTGCGCGTGCAGCTCGGCGTACGGGATCGCATCGGCCGGGCGCTCGATCTCTGGCGCGACGTACGGTCCTCGCTTGTGCGACCACGCGGGGCTGTCGCCGCCGTCCGCACCGACCGGCGGTGCGTCGGGCCGGCGACGGCCGCTCAGCACGCGCTCCATCTCGGACCATGGCACGCCCGGGTTGTTGAAGCCCATCAGCCCATCACCCGCCGTTGCCCGTTGGTCCGAGGCGTTTCGTCTCGCTCGTTCCTCGCTCGCTCAACGACCGGTACCTTGACCTCCGCGGTCCCCTAGTCATAGGTGGCCTCCGCCGTCCAGGCGTCGCCGTCGCACACCAGCAGCCACGCGGACCCGTCGGCGTCGACGACCTGGAACCGGTGCGCACGGCGCGAGCGCGCGGCATCCCATCCGCGCTCCACCACCGGCCACGGCCCCGCCCACGCCTCGATCGCGCGACGGCGGCCGCTCTCGACGAAGAGTGCGGGCACGGCCGAGACGTTGCCCCGTTCGTCGACGTCGACCAGCTCGCCGCCGAGCGCCCGCACGTCGACCGGCACCGGGTCGGCGAACACCGTCGTCGGCAACGGGTCGGGCAGGCTCCCCGGCCAGGGCCGTGCGCGCTGCGCCGCGAGACCTCCGGCGCCGGTCGCCTTCCGGTCGCGTTCGTCCTTGTCTCCCCAGGGCACGAGCACCTGGCGCTCGGCCAGCCACCTCCCGCCGCCGATCGCGGGGGTCAGCACGCCGCGGTGCCCGAGCATCGCCTGCACACGCGACAGCGCGTGGTGCACCCGCTCCTCGGGTCCGCCGCCGAACAGCGCCGGAGCGTGATGGGATGCCGCATCCACCGCTTCCGGCGAGATCCGCACGAGCGTCACCCCGCTGCGGAGCCCGCCGCCGGCCGCGTCGCCCGTCCCGACATCCTCCGCGAGCTGCCACCGCACACGGTCGACGACCGCCGCGGCGTCGAAGGATCCGGGGTGCAGCCACACCCTCTCGCTGCGCTCCCCGCGGTCTCCGACGAGTTCGACCCGCAGCTCGGTGCAGACGAGGTCGACGGCGCCGAGACCCGCGACGAAGTCGTCGGCGGTGACGCGCATGGCGAACGCCACCTGATCGGCGATCTCGAGAGGCGGCTCGAACGCGATCTCGCGCTCGAGCTCGGGCGGCGGCGTGCGCGGCTGCACCGGTCGCGAGTCGCGCCCCGCGGCGAGCGCGTGAAGCCGGACGCCCCGCTCGCCGAACCGCTCGCGCACGCGATCGGTGGGCATCTCGGCGAATCCGCCGAGGGTCTGCACGCCCAGCCGAGCGAGGAGACCCACGAGGTCCGTCGCCTCCTTCACCCCCGCCGCGCCGGCGCCGAGCAGCGCGGAGGCGTCGAGCACCGCGACCGGCAGCGGGGCGAGGAAGCCTGCCGCACCACCGGCGGGCACGACGAAGACCGGATCCGCGGCGTTCGTGCCACCGCGCGCCGCCTGCTCCGCGGTGAACGGCCCATCGGCGATGCCCACCCGCACCCCGTCGAGCCCTGACTCGTGGAGGGTGCCGATCAGCATGCGGGCGGCCTCGGCCTCGCCGCCGTAGTACCGCGCCGGACCACGCGCGCGCAGCGCGCACAGCCCCGGGCGCACCAGCTGCACCCCGGGCGCCTTCTCTTCGATCAGCGACACGACCGGGGCGAATGCGCGGTGATCACGGGCGGCGTCCGCGGTGACCAGCGTCAGCCCGGGACACCGCGCCTGGGCATCGCGTCGGCGCTGCCCGCGGCGCACTCCCTCCGCACGCGCGGACGCCGAGCACGCGACCACGAGGTTACGCTCCACGACGGCGACCGGGGGCTTCGCCTCGAACTTCTCCTGCGCCGCATCCGTGCGAGCACCCGGCCGCTGCCCCACCTCGTCTTCGGCGGCCGCAGCCGCACCCGCCTCCCGCTCGAGAGCCGTGACCGGCCAGTCGGGGAACCAGAGCACGAGGCTCCGGACGGGCGTACCCGGCGTCATGTCACCCCACCGCTCTGATCTGCTGCGCGAAGGACTCCGCAGACTCGACCGAGGGCAGCACCTCGACGCGCCGCATGCGTTCGGGCGCAGCGGAGATGTGCCCCGCAGCATCCGGAAGCATCACGCGCGCCCGCCGTGATCGCGGCCAGCGTCGACTCGACGACGTGAGCGTCACCTCTCGGCCGGCGAGATACCCGTGCCCGCGGCCGACCCCCTCCCATGTCGGCTCGCCCACCTCGATCACGGCCTCGGCCTGCGGCCACGGCCCCTGCACGAGAAGCACCGCACCGCGATCGCGCAGCCGCGCCGCCAGGCGCGCGATCTCGCCGTCGGCCGCCCGCCCCGACGGACGTACCGCGACCACCGGCAGCACCTCGGCGACGGTCGAGGTCACCGCGAGCCAGCGCGCGCCCGGGTCGGGGATGAGCACGAGCCGCGACAGATCGACGCCAAGCCCCTCGGCCGCTTCGGCGCCGAGCCGCGGCATGCCGACCACCCCGCACCACGACCCTGCCTGCGACGGCTGTGCCAGCAGCGCCAGCAGCACCGACGTCGAGCGCGGCAGGGAGTATGCAGACCCGGGGCGCAGACCGCCCCCGGGAAGCAGCGAGGCGAGCGCGGGATGCACCGGCAGCACCGGCGCGTCGAGTCGTCGCCCCTGCACCCGCTCGACCTGGGCGCGCAGCTGCGCGACGGTACCCAGCGAAGACGCGCCGCGGGCGGCGGAATCGGAGCCCGTCGACCACTGGCCGGCGGTCTCGTGCACGTGCTGTGCCGTGAGCTGCACGATCGCCCTCATTCCCACATTCTAGAACACATGTTCTAGTCTTTCAATTGCTGGGAACGAGAGTAGTACCGGGTTCCGACAGTTATGTTCGAGGATTCTCCATTCCGCGGACCGGGCGTCAGCCTGTACCCTCAGGACCCATGAGCGAGCCGCGGATCCCGAAGAAGGCCTACGAGCAGGAGCTGCGGCGCCTGCAGGCCCAGCTGGTCGACATGCAGGCCTGGGTCCAGGCCAGCGGCGCACGCATCGTCGTGATCTTCGAGGGGCGCGATGCCGCGGGCAAGGGCTCCACCATCAAACGCGTGTCGGAGTATCTGAACCCGCGCGTCACGCGGATCGTCGCCCTCCCCACTCCCACGGAGCGTGAACGCAGCCAGTGGTACTTCCAGCGCTACGTGCCGCACCTGCCCGCGGCGGGAGAGATCGTGCTGATGGATCGCTCCTGGTACAACCGGGCCGGCGTCGAGCACGTGATGGGCTACTGCACCAATGCGGAGTACCACCGGTTCCTCCATCAGGCGCCGATCTTCGAGCGGATGCTCGTCGAAGACGGCATCCTCCTGCTGAAGTACTGGTTCAGCGTCTCACCGGACGAGCAGGAGGCGAGGTTCCGCTCGCGCGCCGACGACCCGATGCGCCGCTGGAAGCTGAGCCCGAACGACGTGCTGTCGATCACGAAGTGGGAGGACTACTCCCGCGCCAAGGACAGCATGTTCGTGCACACCGACATCCCCGAGGCCCCGTGGTACGAGGTGCCCTCGGTCGACAAGCGTCGCAGCCGCATCAACATGATCTCCCACCTGCTCTCGCGGATCCCGTACGACGTCGTCGACCGCGAGGACGTCGTCATCCCGCAGCGTCCGCCGTCCCGCGGGTACGAGCGCCCTCCGCGCAACCTCGAGAACTACGTTCCCGACGTCGCCTCCACACTCCCCGACGCCGACCACCGCTGACGCGCCGGACGATCAGCGCGACGCCGCGCAGGCGCCGCACCCAGCACGATCCCGACGAGCACGAGGCCGACCCCCACCGCCTGCGGCACCCCGAACGCCTCGCCCGCGACAGCCACCCCGAGAACGACCCCCGTGACCGGATTGAGCAGTCCGACCACGCCGACCACCCCCGGCGACAGGCGTCGCAGCCCCGCGAACCACGCGACGTACGCGAGCGCCGTCGCGACGAGGGTGAGGTACGCGAAGCCGAGCGCCGACGGCACCGTGAGCATCGGCGGCGCACCTTCGACAAGCACCGCGGCCGGAAGCAGCACGATCGAGCCGGCGACGAGCTGCCACGCCGTCATCGAGAGCGCGGGAACGTCGGAGCCCCATCGCGCCGTGAGCACGAACCCGATCGAGGAGGCGACCATCGCACCGAGCGACGCGGCGACTCCCCCCGGATCGGCGCCTTCCGCGTCGAAACCGAGCATCACCCCCACGCCAACGAGTCCCACGGTCGCGCCCACGACGGCGGCGAGCCGCGGCCGGCGGCGCAGCAGCAGCCACGCGAACAGCAGCATGCACGCGGCGGATGCCGACATCAGCGTCGCGGCCAGACTCGACGGCAGCCGCTGGCCGGCGACGTACACGAGCACGAAGAAGCCGCCGACGTTCAGGGTGCCGAGCACGAGCGAGCGCCACCACCACGATCCGCGCGGAAGCCGGCGTGCGAGGAGCAGCACGATGAGCCCGGCCGGAAGCGCACGCAGCACGCCACCCCAGAGCGGGGATTCCGCCGGCAGCAGGCTGTGCGTGACGACATACCCGCTCCCCCACGCGATCGGGGCGATCGCCGTCACGAGGATCCACATCCACCGCTTATCTTCCATGGAAGATACTTTATCTTACCGGGAAGATAAGATGGGTCGCATGGCCGCCGACGACCGCTCCCTGCACGACGAACCACTCGACCGCGTCGGTGAGATCCAGCAGGAGTGGCGCCGCGAGCGCCCTGACCTCGACCCGTCGCCGCAGGGCGTGATCGGGCGCCTGCACCTCGTCGCGCTCGAGCTCACGGAGCGCCTCGTCGCGGTCTACGGGGAGTTCGGACTCAGCGAGGGCGAGTTCGACGTGCTGGCCACGCTCCGCCGCGCCGGTGCGCCGTTCGAGCGCGCGGCGGGCGAGCTCGCCGACCACACCCTCGTCACCACGGGCGGCCTCACCAAGCGCGTCGACCGCCTCGAAGCCCGCGGGCTCGTCGAGCGGCGGGTCGAGGCATCCGATGCCCGCAAGCGCCTGGTGCGACTCACTCCCGAGGGGCGGGACCTCATCGATCGCGCCATCGCCGCGCACCTCGCGAACGAGCGCCGCATCCTCGACGAGCTCGGGACGACGGATGCTGCGGCCCTCGAGCCGATCCTCACCCGCTGGCTGCGCGTCCTCGACGAGGGCTGACGCCACAGCGTCGGCGAACGCATCTTCCCGTCACGGCCTCCGACCCGCTAGCGTGAGGCCGACCGTGGGCTCGCACCACGAGACCTGCGAGGAGCCAGCCCATGGACGGTGCCGTTCACCCGAGCCTGCTCGAATCCGTGTCGGCGTGGGTGCTGATCGTGTCGTTCGCGCTGTCGCTCATCTACGAGTTCTGGCGGGCGACCGCCAGAGCGGGTGTGTCGCGATACGACTCGATGCGAGCCTTCCTCCAGGGGCTGTGGCTGTACGTGCTCGCCACCGTCGTGATCGTACTGCTCTTCCTGGGCGTGCCGTTCGCCGCCTGGATCGGGCTCGTCTTCTCCGTGCTCGTGATCCTGGTGTCGATCTTCTACTACAACCCGAAGATGATGCCGGCGCGCGAACCGGGCCTGTTCGACTGGTTCGAGGACCTCGTCTACACCGGGCTGGCGTTCGTGAGCGCGACGCTGCTCGCCCTCGAGGTCTCGGGCCTCACGCTCTCCTGACGCTGCGCGCGATCACGCGGCGAGGGCGAGGTAGGGCTCCCACCGCGGATCGGTGCGCTCGGTGCCGCGGACGGTCCACTGCGCACCCCGGGGCGGGCGCGGCGTGAACCGCAGCTCCCAGTGCATCTCCTGCGGCGTCCGATCGCTCTTGATGTTGTTGCAGCGCAGGCAGCACGCGACGAGGTTCTCCCACGAGTCCGCGCCGCCGCGCGAGCGCGGCAGAACGTGGTCGATCGTCGACGCCGCCTTTCCGCAGTACGCGCAGTGGTGGTTGTCGCGACGGAGCACACCCCGACGGGTCACCGGCACGTGGCGACCACCCGGCACCCGCACGTAGCGGGTGAGGATGATCACGGCAGGTCGTTCGTACGATCGTCGGGTGCCCCACACCGGATCGGTCTCGGTGTGTTCCACCACGGTGGCCTTCTCGTTCATGACGAGCACGAGTGCCCGCTTGAACGACACGACCGCGAGGGGCTCATAGCCCGCATTCAGCACCAGAGTGCGCATTGATCATCCTCTCGAATGGCCGGGACGGCTTCTCGGTTATTCGACTTGCGCGACGATCAAGGGCGCAGGGGCATGAAAAAAGGCGCTGTCTACAGACAGCGCCCTGGCGCCACGGCAATGCCGCGGCATTCGCTCGTGCAATGCCGAAGGACGAGGCGTCCAAGCGCATCCATGGTTCGGATGCGTGGTGTGCAGCCCATCGGCTCCCTCCGCTCTCTCAGCGTCGAGTCCCAGGGTAACCCACCGCGACACGCCCGGGGCGCGCGGGGACTGAACGGCTGATGGCGTGTCGGGTAACGAAGAAGAGAACGGATGCCTCGGCCCGAGGCATCCGTTCTCCGATGTGATTGCAGAAGGTCTGTGATCAGCCCGCGTTGGCCTGCAGCCATGCCCACGGGTCGACGACCGAGCCGTTGATGTGGACCTCGAAGTGCAGGTGGCACGCGGTCGAGCTGCCGGTGCTGCCGACGAGGCCGATGAGCTGGCCCGCCGAGACGCTCTGCCCGACCGAGACCTGCCGGCTGCCGTACGTCATGTGGCCGTAGAGCGTGTTGACCTGCTGGCCGCCGATGACGTGGTCGATCGAGATGCCGACGCCGTAGCCGCCGTAGCTCTCCTGCGAGACCTTGACCACGCCGGCCGCCGCCGCGTAGATGGGGGTACCGCACGACGTCAGGAGGTCGACGCCCTGGTGGTAGCCCGAATCCCAGAGGCCGCGGCCCTTGGTGAAGTTGAGGAGGGGCCAGCGCACCTCGCCGGTGCCCGGCGACGTGAGGGCGATGTTCGTGGGGACCGTGGTGCCGCGCGACTTCGCCGCAGAGGCGGCAGCGGCGGCGACCTGGCGCGCACGCTCGGCGGCGGCCTCTTCGGCCTTCTTCTTCTCGATCTCTTCCGCGGTGGTGGCCGCGTAGCTCTCGCGCGACAGCTCACTGGCGTTCGCGTCGGAGGCGGCGACGAACGTCTGCGCGTTGTCGACGGCCATCTGCTGGATCGTCTTGGAATCCTCGGCCACCGCGGTGGCGCCGGCGGCGAATGCCGGGATCGCGACCGTGGCGACGAGACCGCCCACCATCGTCAGGACCACGAGGCTTCGCAGCGGCTTGACCACGCGACCCTTCTTGGACGACGACGCGGCGGGACGGGCATCCGTCCGGGCCGCGGTCGGCTTCGCGGGCGCGACGGCGCGTGAGCGTCGCACGGGGGTTTTCCGATTGCGCGCACGACGGTTCTGGTCCGCCGCGGCATGCTCGGGCACGTTCGCGTGCGACTCGATCTCTTCAGCCAAACTGGTCCTCCGGCGCCTCTGCGCCGGGGCGCCTGGCTCGTCAGCACTCGATGTCGGGGCACGACGTGCGGGCTTCACCACATGTGGACGACGAGCCGGTGAGGCAATCCACGCGGGGTCCTGTCGGCGGGCTTCTCGCCTGGTGGACTGTTCGAGGCTACCCGAAGGTCACGTTTATGTCACGCTCCACGCCTGGCAATCTCCGCACAGTGCGTCATCGACGCCCGCGGAATGCGGCATCCGGCGTGGCTGAGCAGCCCTCGACGCGCGTGAACACGGTCAGGATCGTCCCATTCAGTGGAACGCGCCGACCTCAGCGGACGTCGTCGACGAGGAAGATGTGCGACGCGATCTCGACCGGGAGCTCCAGACCCTCGTCACTGCCCTGCATCTGCACGAGCACGTAGCCCTCGTTGTAGCGGTAGTCGCCGACGGCGCCCGGCACGACGCCGGCGCCCTTCAGCTGCTGCAGCAGCTCGGGGTCGACCTGTGCGGGCTCGGCGAGCCGGCGGACGGTACCGGTGATGGGCTCGCCCGCGTCGTTGAGGCGGCGCACGAGACCCACGACGCCCTGCTCGAACCCGTTCGTCGGCACGTCGCCGAGCTGGTCGAGACCGGGGATCGGGTTGCCGTACGGGGACTCGGTGGGGTGGCCCAGCAGCTCGACGAGGCGACGCTCGACCTGCTCGCTCATGACGTGCTCCCAGCGGCAGGCCTCTTCGTGCACGTACGCCCAGTCCAGGCCGATGACATCGGACAGCAGGCGCTCTGCGAGCCGGTGCTTGCGCATGACGTCGACGGCCTTCTGCCGCCCCGCGTCGGTGAGCTCGAGGGTGCGGTCCTCGGAGACGACGACGAGTCCGTCGCGCTCCATGCGGCCGATCGTCTGCGACACCGTCGGGCCCGAGTGCCCGAGGCGCTCCGAGATGCGCGCCCGAAGTGGCACGATGTTCTCCTCCTCGAGTTCGAGGATCGTGCGCAGGTACATCTCAGTGGTGTCGATCAGATCGGTCATCGCGGTGTCCTCAGGTGTCTCAAGGGGCTGAGGACAGCCTATCCTCTGCTCCCGACGCCGAGGCCTGCCGGCCCGCGTCCGCCGCGCGGCCTGGGGCAGCAGCATCCGTCCGTCCCTCCCCCGCCGAGAAGCAGCTCGACAGGTCAACCGGGGTTCTGCATGAGCCGAGGGCGCGCCCGCGCCCTGTGGAAGCCCGGTTGACCTGTCGGAGTGGGCGGATGCTGCCACACGACCTCCCTGCACAGCCTCAGGAAGCGCGGTGCAGGCCCTGCGCCACCGCGCGCATGATCAGGTCCTGCACGTCGGGCCAGCGCTCGATCACCTGCACGTAGGTCACCCGGATGACGTGGTGACCGAGCAGCATGAGCGCCGCGTCGTGGGCGACGTCCTCGGCGCGCTGCAACCCGACGTGGTGCCCACCGTCGATCTGCACGACCAGCCGGTCGCCGATGAGGAAGTCCGCCCGATGCCCGTGAATCCAGATCTGCGATCGGATGGGAAGCCGGAGCCAACGCAGCCGCGTGCGGAAGATCGTCTCCAGCCCCGAGTCCGCGAAGGGGTCGCCTCCTCGAGGAGTCCTCGAACGGATTCCGTCAAAGGCAGGCGGGCGAGTTCGGCCTTGTCGACGAGTTGAAGGTTGAGCGCGGACTCCCACACGGCGAGCGCCCTCTCATGCGGCTGACACCGCGCGACGATGAGCAGCGTGTTCAGGATGCTGTCCTCCAGCGTTCCCGGTGCGCGCGGCTCGACCGGCCGAGCCCAGTGCACGGTCGCCTTCTGGTTCTGCAGCTTCAGCCTCGACGCGCTCGGTGGCGCACCGACGTGCGGGCCGTCCTCGGCGAGGACCCACAGCCCTAAGCGCTTCGCCCGCGTGATGCACGTGAGCACCACGCCGGCCCGCGCCGCCGCCATGAGGTGGGGATCAGCGTCCGGAATCGCCACCCATCCCCGCCGCGGCCTGGTGATGAGGCCAGCCGCCATCGCGCACTCGATCGTGTAGCCGCTGACCCCTGCCTTCATGAGCGCCGCTCTGAGCGCGACACCGCCACGTACCTGCAGCTCCACCATGAGATCCGCCATCCCTGCATGCTCACGGCTCCCCCACGCCCCACGCCGCCGTACTGGGCACGATCAGAACAACTCGCGTGCGCAGCATCCGTCCCCTCCCCTGGGGAGGAGCCTCGACAGGTCCACCGGGGTTATGCAGGAGCCGATCCCTGCATCGCGTCCTGCGCAAGCCTCTGTCTCGCCGTGGTCACCCGGCTCGACAGGTCAACCGGGGTCCTGCAGGAGCCGATCCCCGGATCGCCTCCTGCGCATGCCCGGTTGACCTGTCGAAGAGGAGAACGGATGCTGCGCACCAGCGCCCCCGCCGCAGGGTTGTCAGCAGCCGTAGCCGCACGCCCCCACGCTGGTCTCGCCGTGGTCACCACCCGGCTCGACAGGTCAACCGGGGTTCTGCAGGAGCCGATCCCCGGATCGCCTCCTGCGCAAGCCCGGTTGACCTGTCGAAGAAAGGAGGACGGATGCTGCGACGTGAGCAAGCCGGGGCGTCACGAGGTGTCACGCGGGCGGGGCGGCGGTGCGGGCCTCTCTAGAATCGACGCATGGCACACGTCCTCCTGCCCCGTGAGATCCTGCCCACCGACGGACGCTTCGGCTGCGGCCCGTCGAAGATCGCGCCCGCGCACATCGAAGCGCTCGCGGGCCCGGGCTCGGCGCTCCTGGGCACCTCGCACCGCCAGGCCCCGGTCAAGGACCTCGTCGGCCAGGTGCGCGCCGAGCTGAGCCAGCTGTTCCGCCTGCCGCAGGGGTATGAGGTCATTCTCGGCAACGGAGGGTCGACGGCGTTCTGGGATGCCGCAGCCTTTGGCCTCATCGAGAAGCGCAGCCAGAACCTGGTGTTCGGCGAGTTCGGCGGCAAGTTCGCCGCTGCCGCGAAGACCCCGTGGCTCGAGGCCCCCGACGTCCGCACGGTCGACGCGGGCACGAGCACCGTCGCCGAGGCCGTCGACGGTGTCGATGTGTACGCGTGGCCGCACAACGAGACCTCGACCGGCGTCGCCACTCAGGTCCGCCGCGTTCACGGCGATGAGGGCGCGCTGACCGTCATCGACGCGACCAGCGCCGCCGGCGGGATCGACTTCTCGGTGCACGAGGCCGACGTCTACTACTTCGCGCCGCAGAAGAACCTCGGCTCGGACGGCGGACTGTGGTTCGCCCTCGTGTCGCCGGCCGCCATCGAGCGCATCGAGCGCATCGCGGCATCGGGCCGCTACATCCCCGAGTTCCTGAGCCTCAAGAACGCGCTCGACAACTCGCGTCTCAACCAGACCCTGAACACCCCGGCGCTGTCGACGCTGTTCCTCCTCGACAAGCAGCTCGACTGGATCCTCTCCTCGGGCGGCCTGCAGTGGGCCGACGCCCGCACGCGCGAGTCGTCGCAGGCGCTCTACGACTGGGCCGAGGCATCCGAGTTCGCGACGCCCTTCGTCGCCGACGCGGCCGACCGCTCCCCCGTGGTCGTCACGATCGACTTCGACGAGTCAGTGGATGCTGCGGCCGTGGCGAAGAGCCTCCGCGCCAACGGCATCGTCGACACCGAGCCGTATCGCAAGCTCGGACGCAATCAGCTGCGCATCGCGACGTTCGTGTCGATCGACCCGGACGACGTGCGTCAGCTCATCCGCTGCATCGACTACACGGTCGAGCGACTGGGCTGAGCCTGTTCGTCGGCCCCGTCCGCCAGCAGTGACGGGGTCGGCGACAGCACGGCCGACACGATCGCCTCGATGGCGAACTCCGACGCGCGCGCGAGTTCCACGGCGGTCGGGTCGAGCAGCCACTGCACCTGCAGGCCGTCCATGACGGCGAGGATGCTCGTCGACGCGTCGGCGATGGTGTCGGGGGCAGTGATGCCGCGTTCGGCGCACACGACCTCGAACGCGTGGGCGACCTCGGACCGCAGCGTCCGGTAGCGCTTCTCGAAGAAGGCGCGGCCCGGGTGGTCGTCGGTCACGGACTCCGCTGAGAGCACCGCGTACGCCTGGACGATCCCCGCACGGTGCTCGTTGACGAAGGCCGTGCGAACGAGGTGACGGAACAGCGGCATCCCGTCGGGGATGTGCTGTTCCTCCAAATCGGCCACGTCGGTCTCGTCGCGGTGCTGGAGGACTTCGATGAGCAGCTGGTCCTTCGACCCGAAGTGATGCAGGATCCCCGCGTGGGTCATGCCGACCTGGTCGGCGATCTCCTGCAGCGTGCCCCCCGCGAACCCTTTGCTGCCGAAGATCTCGACCGCGGCGTCGAGGATGTCGCGCCTGCGGGCGAGTGTCTCTGGCCGCGAACGCGGCTGCCGACGCTGTGCCGTCATCGGTCGACGCCCCCTTCTTCGTCGGCGGATCGGATAGGTCTTCGCCGGCGCCTGTGAGTCTACGCACGACCTGCCCGCCACGCACCGGAACACCTTACTTGCAAAGTTACTTACTTGATTGTAAGTTGATCCGGCAATCACCCTGACGCCGTCGTCATCCCCCCGGGATACACGATGTCGTGCACATATCTAGGAGAAGCAATGAGGCTCAGAACATCCCTCGCCGCCGTCGGTGTCGCCGCGGCGCTGGTGCTCACCGGCTGCGCGGGCGGCGGCGGCAACGACGCCGACTCCGCCGGAGCGGCGCTCACCATCGCGAAGCCCGACGGCGCCATCACCACGGAGTCGAACAACCCCTACCTCGGCGACTCGTCGGCCTCGAAGTACGGCTACGGCAAGGTCATCTTCGAGTCGCTCGCCCTCGTGAACCCGACCGGCGACCTGGGAACCACCCCCTGGCTCGCGGAGTCCGTGGAGTGGAACGACGACTACACGCAGCTCACCGCCGTCGCGCGCAGCGGCGTGAAGTGGAGCGACGGCGAGGACTTCACGGCCGACGACATCGCGTTCTCGTTCAACCAGGTGCTGGACGGCAAGCTCAACGACACCAACGCGCTCGACCTCAAGAGCGTCACCGTCGACGGCGACACCGTCACCATCGACTTCAACAGCTCCAAGTACACGCAGCAGGCGCGCGTGCTCCACTTCCAGATCGTGCCCGAGCACATCTGGAAGGACATCAAGGACCCGAACACCGACCCCGTGACCGGTGAGGGCCAGGCCGTCGGCACCGGCCCCTACGTGCTCGACTCGTGGACGACCGAGTCGGTCACCCTCGCCGCGAACCCCGAGTATTGGGGCGGCGAGCTGTCCGTGCCCGAGCTGCACTACGTCTCGTACGGCGACAACGCGGCCCTGACGACCGCCCTCGCCACGGGCGAGGCCGACTGGGCACAGGCGTTCATCCCGCAGATCGAGGACAGCTACCTGTCGGCCGATCCCGACAACAAGTTCCTCGTGTCGCCCACGGCGGGCGCGGGCACGCTGTTCATGAACCTGCAGACCAAGCCGTTCAACGACCCGGCACTCCGTCAGGCGCTGGCGTGGACGATCGACCGCCAGGCGTACGTCGACATCGCGCGTGAGGGCGCGAGCGAGGCGATCTGGAGCGTGACCGGTCTCGGCACGCTGCTCGAGGACGAGATCGTGCCCGAGTACGCCGGCCAGAACTACGAGGTCGACATCGACAAGGCTCGCCAGATCCTGACCGACGCCGGCTACACGTGGGACGGCGAGACCCTCGTCGACCCCGACGGCGAGGACGTCACGTTCTCGATCTCGGTCCCCGCGGGCTGGAGCGACTGGAACACCGAGCAGGCACTCCTCGCCGAGGAGCTCAAGGAAGGCCTCGGCATCGACGTCAAGGTCGACCAGCCGGACTGGGGCGGCTGGGATGCCGCACGCCAGGAGGGCACCTTCCAGGCGATCATCCACTGGCTCGAAGACACCGGCAACGCGTACGGCCTGTACACGTCGGCGATGGACCCGAAGTGGATCGTCGACGGCAAGGCGGCCTTCAACTTCGGACGCTTCGACGACCCCGAGGTCACCGCGGCGCTGAACACCTACGCGAACGCGTCGTCCGACGCCGACCGTGAGGCCGCCATCGCGGTGATCGAGAAGGCGTTCGTCGAGAACGTGCCCGTCATCCCGCTGGGTGCGCACCCGCTCCTGGGCGAGTTCAACACCCGCAACTACGTCGGATGGCCGTCGGCGGACGACCAGTACGCCTCGGCGGACCCGACGCAGCCGGCGATCGTGCAGATCCTGACCAAGCTGCAGCCCGCCGAATGACACACCGCGGCGGGGCGGATGCGCACGCATCCGCCCCGCCGCCACGTCGCCCTCACGAAAGCGAACCAGCACCGATGAGCGATCCGCTGCTCTCCGTCCACGACTTCTCGATCGTCTACGACGTCGATCCCCCCGTGCGGGCGGTCAAGAACGTCACCCTCGACCTCCAGCGCGGTGAGATCCTCGGACTCGCCGGCGAGAGCGGGTGCGGCAAGACCACCCTCGCCTACGGCGTCCAGCGCCTTCTCAAGCCCCCGGCCGTGATCACGAGCGGATCCGTCGTGTTCCACGACGCGAGCGGCGAGGACATCGACATCAACGGCCTCGAGGCCGAGGAGATGCGCCGCTTCCGCTGGGACAAGATCTCGATGGTCTTCCAGGGCGCGATGAACTCGCTCAACCCGGTCGCCACCATCGGTTCCCAGCTCGAAGACGTCTTCGAGGTGCACCGCCCGGACCTCACGCGCTCGCAGCGGCGCGCCGAGGTCGTCGAGCTCCTCGAGATCGTCAAGGTCGGCGCGCAGCGCTACCGCTCGTACCCGCACGAGCTGTCGGGCGGCATGCGCCAGCGCGTCATGATCGCCATGGCACTCGCCCTCCGCCCGCAGCTGATGGTGATGGACGAGCCCACGACCGCACTCGACGTGCTCGTGCAGCGCGAGATCCTGCGGCAGATCTCCCACCTGCGCCACGAGTTCGGCTTCTCGGTCATCTTCATCACCCATGACCTCCCGCTGCTGCTCGAGATCAGCGACCGCATCGCGATCATGCGCGAAGGGGAGATCGTCGAGCTCGACACCGCCGAGCGGGTCTGGACCGATCCGAAGGACGAGTACACCCGGACGCTCCTGGCCTCGTTCCCCAGACTCACCGGAGAGAGAGGGGTGGTCCACCGATGACCGTCCTCGAATTCGACGCCGTCACCAAGGTCTACTCCGTGCGCGGTGCCGGCCAGATGAAGGCCCTCGACGACGTGAGCTTCACGCTCCGTTCAGGCCAGACCATCGGCCTCGTCGGCCAGTCCGGCAGCGGCAAGTCGACCATCGCCAAGATCCTCACCCAGCTCGAGACGCCGACCAGCGGCGAGGTGCGCCTCGACGGCCAGCCGATCCCCCGCCGTGGCAAAGGCCTGCGCGCCTATCGCCAGCAGCTGCGCATGGTCTTCCAGGATCCGTTCGCGTCGCTCAACCCGTACCACACCATCCGGTACGCCATCCAGCGGCCGCTCGAGCTCGACAAGGTCGTGCCGAAGGATCAGCTCGACGACGAGGTGCGCCGTCTCCTCGGCCGGGTGCGTCTCGATGCCGACGCCGTCATCGACCGCCGGCCGCACGAGCTGTCCGGCGGGCAGCGTCAGCGCGTCGCGATCGCCCGCGCGCTGGCATCCCGCCCGCAGCTGCTCGTAGCCGACGAGCCGGTCTCGATGCTCGACGTGTCGATCCGCCTCGGCGTGCTCAACCTGCTGGCCGACCTGCAGCGCGAACACGGTCTGGGCGTGCTCTACATCACGCACGACCTCGCCACCGCACGCCACTTCAGCGACGAGATCCTCGTGCTCAACCAGGGGCGCGTCGTCGAGCGGGGTCCCGCCGACGACGTGATCCTCAACCCCCAGAACCCCTACACCCAAGAGCTGCGCGCGGCGTCCCCCGATCCCGACACCTACTTCGCGCACGCAGCCGGCATCCTCGGAGGTGAGAAGTGAGCGCCGTCGCCCCCCAGCTCCCGGCCCCGGACTTCGACGCGATCGAGGCGGGCACGAGCGCGACCGGCGCGGTCAAGGGCCGCGCGCGCATCCCCTGGCGGTTCCTCGGCAACCGCGCCCTGTTCTACCTGTTCACGCTGTGGGCGGCCATCACGATCAACTTCTTCCTGCCGCGCCTGATGAAGGGCGACGCGGTGACCGCGTATCTCGCGCGCAACCGCAACGTCACTCCTGAGGCGGCCGACGCGCTGCGCGCTCTGCTCGGGCTCGACACCGACGCCTCCCTGTGGCAGCAGTACGTCGACTACTGGGCGCACCTCCTGCGCGGCGACCTCGGCATCTCACTGCTGCACGGCATGCGGCCGGTGACCGAGGTGGTCGGCCAGTCCCTGATCTGGACCGTCGCCCTCGTCGGCTTCGCGACGCTCATCGCGTTCGCGGTCGGCACCATCGGCGGCGCGATCGTCGGCTGGCGCCGCGGCAGCCGGCTCGACGTCCTGATCCCGATCACCACCTTCTTCAGCACCATCCCCTACTTCTGGCTGGGCCTGCTGGCGATCTCGATCTTCTCGGTCGCGCTCGGGTGGTTCCCGATCGGCAAGGCCTACGGCGTCGGCGTGGCGCCGGAGTGGTCGTGGGAGTTCATCGGCGACGTGATCCACCACGGCTTCCTCCCCGCGGCGACGATCGTCATCGCCTCGCTCGGCGGCTGGATGCTGGGCATGCGCAACATGATGCTCACGGTGCTCGACGAGGACTACGTCACCGTCGCGCAGGCCAAGGGCATGCCGAACGACCGGGTGCTCTGGCGCTACGCGGCGCGCAACGCCGTGCTCCCCCAGATCCAGAGCTTCGCGCTGGCCCTCGGCTTCATCGTCGGCGGCACGATCGTGATGGAGGTGGTGTTCAGCTACCCCGGCGTCGGCAAGCTCCTGCTCGACGCCACCAACGCCAAGGACTACGCCCTCATGCAGGGGGTGTTCCTCGTGATCACGATCTCCGTGCTCCTGGCGAACCTCCTCGCGGACGTCGCCTACGCATTCCTCGACCCGCGCACGCGCCAGACGGAGGCCTGAGCATGAACACGATCGTCAACGACACGACGGCACAGCGCCCGGCGAACACGCCTGCGACCGCCACCGTGCGCAGCGCAGCCCCTGCCGGCAAGGCGCCCAAGAAGCCCGGCTTCTGGTCGAAGCTGGGCGCCGCGTTCGCGATGTTCCGCAATAAGAAGTCCATCACGGGACTGTCGATCCTCGGCTTCTTCGTGCTCGTCGCGATCTTCGCCGACGTGCTGGCCCCCTACTCCCCCACGAAGGTCGACAACACGGCACGCTTCCAGCCGCCGTCGGCGGAGCACTGGCTCGGCACCACGCACATCGGCGAGGACGTTCTGAGCCAGGTGATCCACGGCACGCGGGGCGTCATCGTCGTGGGATTCCTCGCGGCGATCATCGCCACAGTCATCGCGATCATCGTGGGCGTGCTGTCGGGCTACCTCCGCGGGTGGCGCAGCGAGGGTCTGTCGGCTCTCACGAACGTCTTCCTCGTGATCCCCGGCATCCCGCTGATCATCATCGTGGCGTCGATGTTCGAGGATCCGCCCCTCATCCTCATCGCGGGAGTGCTGGGGCTCATCGGGTGGGCGTGGGGTGCGCGCGTGCTGCGCGCCCAGACGATGTCGCTGCGCAGCCGCGACTTCGTGCAGGCCGCCCGGGCCAACGGCGAACCGCTGCGGCGGATCATCACGGTCGAGATGCTCCCGAACCTGATGGCACTCATCGCCGCAAGCTTCGTCGGCACCGTGACCGCGGCGATCATCGGCCTCACGACGCTGTCGTACATCGGCATCATCCCGGTCACGACCTACAACTGGGGCACGATCCTCAACTGGGCGAGCGCGCAGGGCGCGTTCCGCCAGGGCCAGTGGTGGTGGTTCCTGCCCCCGGGCCTGTGCATCGCCGCGATCGGCGTGGCGCTCTCGCTGATCAACTTCGGCATCGACGAGTACGTCAACCCGCGCCTGCGGTCCGCCGGTGAGCGCGCCCGCGCCATGAAGAAGAAGGGCATGAACGTGAACGACACCGTCACCGCCGTGCGCACCGACCTGAAGACGCAGGAGGACGCGTGACCACCGCGACCATTCCGGACTACCTCGACATCTCGCTCCCGGTCGCCGATCGCATTGCAGATCTCCTCGGCCGCATGACGGTCGAGGAGAAGATCGGCCAGATGCTGCAGCTCGATGCGCGCGACGACCTCGAGGACCAGGTCGTGCGCATGCACGCGGGCTCGATCCTGCACGCGTCGCCCGAGAAGGTGCTCCGCGCCCGCGAGCTGACCCTGCAGACCCGCCTCCAGATCCCGCTGCTCGTCGGCGAGGACTGCATCCACGGCCACTCCTTCTGGGAGGGCGCCACGATCTACCCGACTCAGCTGGGGATGGCCGCGACGTGGGATGCCGATCTCGCCGAGCGCGTCGCGCGTGCGACCGCCGTCGAGGTCTCGGCCACCGGCATCCACTGGACGTTCTCGCCGGTGCTGTGCATCACGCGCGACCTCCGCTGGGGCCGCGTCGACGAGACTTTCGGCGAGGACCCGTTCCTCATCGGCGAACTCGCCTCGGCGATGGTGCGCGGCTACCAGGGCGGCGGCCTCGACGACCCCACTGCGATCCTGGCGACGGCGAAGCACTTCGCCGGGTACTCCGAGACGCAGGGCGGCCGCGACGCGAGCGAGGCCGACATCTCGCGCCGCAAGCTGCGCTCGTGGTTCCTGCCCCCGTTCGAGCGGGTGGCGAAGGAGGGATGCCGCACCTTCATGCTCGGCTACCAGACCACCGACGGCGTGCCGATCACGGTCAACGACTGGCTGCTGAACGACGTGCTGCGCGGCGAGTGGGGCTACACCGGCACCCTCATCACCGACTGGGACAACGTCGGACGCATGGTGTGGGAGCAGAAGGTGCAGCCCGACTACGCCCACGCCGCCGCGGCTGCAGTGCTGGCGGGCAACGACATGATCATGACGACGCCCGGCTTCTTCCAGGGCGCCCAGGACGCACTCGCGCAGGGACTCATGACCGAGGAGGCCCTCGACCGCGCCGTCGCGCGCATCCTGCTGCTGAAGTTCGAGTTCGGCCTGTTCGAGGACCCGCGCCTGCCCGACCACGAGCGCATCGCCACCGCGGTCGGCTCCGCCGGCCACACGGCGCTCAACCTCGAGGTCGCGCGTCGCTCGCTGGTGGTGCTCGCCAACGACGGCACGCTCCCGCTCGCCGGCGGGCTCCGCGCCGACGACTCCGGACGGGCGCTCCCCGCAGCATCCGGTTCCCGTCGTATCGCGGTGGTCGGTCCGCTCGCCGACGACGCGCAGACGCAGCTGGGCGACTGGGCCGGCTCGTCGGGGCAGGTCGACTGGATCCCCGACGGCCACCCGCGCGAGATGATCTCGACGGTGCTCGATGGGCTGCGCGCACACGCCCCTGCGGACTGGGAGATCACGCACGCCCGCGGCGCCGACATCCTCACGCTCGAGGAGGACCCCGAGGGCGCGTTCTTCCCCGACGGTCAGCCCCGACCCCAGGTGGTCGTGCCGAGCGCACCCGACGCGGACCTCATCGCCGAAGCGGTGGCAGCCGCCGAGGGCGCGGACTACGTCGTCGCCGTCGTCGGCGACCGCATCGAGCTGGTGGGCGAGGGCCGCTCGACGGCGACTCTCGAGCTCGTCGGCGGGCAGCTCGCGCTGCTCGAGGCGCTGGCGGCGACCGGCACCCCGCTGGTGGTGGTGCTGCTGGCTTCGAAGCCGCACGTGCTCCCGAAGACGGTGATGGATGCTGCCGCGCTGGTGTGGGCGGCGAACCCCGGCATGCGCGGGGGCCAGGCCGTGGCCGAGCTGCTGCTCGGACTGATCGAGCCGAGCGGACGTCTGCCGCTGTCGTTCGCGCGCCACGCGGGCCAGCTGCCGATCTACTACAACCAGATCCGCGGCCAGCACGGCGACCGCTACGCCGACCTCACGCAGAGTCCCGCCTTCGCGTTCGGCGAGGGCCTGTCGTACACGACGGTCGAGTACTCGGGGCTGCGCGTCGTCGAGACCGCTCTGGGCAGCGACGACACGGTGCGCGCCCTGGTCGAACTGCACAACACCGGCGACCGGCCCGCGCACGAGATCGTGCAGGTGTACGTGCGCGACAGCGTGACCTCGGTCAGCTGGGCCGACAAGGAGCTCAAGGCCTACCGCCACGTCGACCTGCAGCCGGGCGAGACGGCGACGGTGGAGCTGTCGCTCCCCGTCGCGGAGTGCACGATCGTGGATGCTGCGGGCCGCCGCCTCGTCGAAGCCGGCGAGTTCGAGCTGCTCGTGGGGCCCTCGTCCCGCGACGATGTGCTTCTCAGTGCCCGCTTCCACGTCGCCGACGCGTCAGCGCCGTCGACGGCCGCCCCCGCGAACGTGGTCGAGCGGCGCTGAGGGAACGCGAAAGGGTGGATTCCCCCGCGCTGCGGGCGGCGGGAATCCACCCTTTCGTCGTATCCGGACGAGGTCAGGCGCCTTCGGGGTCGAAGTCCTCGTCGGAGTCGTCGTCCTCGTCGGAATCGTCGTCCTCGTCGGAATCGTCGTCCTCGTCGGAGTCGTCGTCCTCGTCGGAATCGTCGTCCTCGTCGGAATCGTCGTCCTCGTCGGAATCGTCCTCGTCCTCGTCGGAATCGTCCTCGTCCTCGTCGAAGCCGTCTTCGTCGAAGTCGTCATCGTCGTCCGACTCGTCGTCGAAGTCGTCGTCGCCCGAGCCGTCGTCGTCCGAGTCATCATCGTCGAAGTCGTCGTCCGACTCGTCGTCGTCATCCGACTCGTCGTGCTCGTCTTCGGCCGAGGCATCGGCGAGCTCGTCGATGTCGACACCGTCGACGTCGCCGGCGTGGAGGATGGGCGAGCCGTCCTCGTCGAAGTCGGACGCGTCGAGGTCGTCGACGTCTTCGAGCTCCTCGTGGTCGTCGTCCTCGTGGTCGTCGTCCTCGTCGTCGTCCGCGTGAGCGGCCTCCGCGAGCGCGGCCTGGGCGGCGTGGTAGTCGGCGAGGCGCACGGCCCACGGCACCCAGTCCGGAGCGAGCAGCGCGCCGTCGCCGGGGAGCAGCTCGACCTCGAGCACGGTGGGATCGGCGTCGTCCACACGCGCGAGGCTGACGGTCCAGAACCAGCCGGGGTAGCCCGCGAGGCGATTCGCGAAGCGCAGCGAGACGACGCCGTCGGCTTCGACGCGGTAGCCCGCGGGGTCGCCGATCGTGGCCTCGGGCGTGATCTCGCGGAGCGCTGCGAGCGCCAGGTCGTGCGCGGCCAGCAGCTGCGGGTCGGGGTCGACGGGCACGACGACCTCGACAACCTCGACGACCTCAGCGGTCTCCGAAGCGTCGTCGGCGCCGTCGGCCGGCGCACCGCCGATGGCCTCCGCCTCGACCTCGACCTCGACCACTGCGACCTCGACCACCTCGACGACCTCAGCCGTCTCCGCAGCGTCGACCGCCGCTTCGACCTCCGTCACCTCGACCTCGACGGCCGGTGCTTCTTCCGCCACGGCGGGTGCGGCATCCGTCACCGCTTCGTCCGAAGCCGGGTCGGCGTCGATGACGACGTCGACGGCGGGGTCGGTCTGGTCAGGCGTCGAGTTCATCGGCGACCTTGCGCAGGACCGCGGCGACCTTCTTGGCGTGCGCACCGCTCGGGTAGCGGCCGTGGCGGAGGTCTCCGCCGATGCCGTCCAGGAGCTTCACGAGATCCTCGATGATGATCGCCATGTCGTCGGCGGGCTTGCGTGAGCGCTTGGCGAGGCTCACCGGAGCCTCGAGGACGCGCACGGACAGGGCCTGCGGACCGCGCTTGCCGTCGGCGATGCCGTACTCGAGGCGGGTCCCCGCCTTGGGCGCGGGCGTGCCGGGCGGAAGGGCAGTGGCGTGCAGGAAGACGTCCTGACCGTCTTCGGAGGAGATGAAGCCGAACCCCTTCTCCTCGTCGTAGAACCTGACCTTGCCGGTGGGCATCGAAACCTCGCTGGATCGGCGCCCGCGACGTGTCGCGGGCGATAAAGAGCATGACGAAAGCGGGGTCGTACAACCCCACCTCCCAGCCTAACGGCATGGCGTCCGCCGAGACCCCACGGTGAAGCATCCATCCGGCGCGATCTCGGGGCGCCCCTCCGCACCGAGGTGCGGACGTCAGCGAGTAGGCTGGTGCGGATGAGCACGAACCCCTCCGGCGACGTCCCCGTCCGCCGCATCGACCGCGTCCTGGCCTTCATGTCGCTGGGCCTGCTCGTGCTCTCGATCGTGAGCTTCTTCGCGATCATGATCGCGTCGGCCTCCGGGGCCGACATGAGTACAGGCATCTGGCCGATCGTCGGCGTGCTGGTGTACATCGCCCCCATCGTCGCGTTCGCGCTGCTGCTCGCAGTCCTCATCATGAGCTTCGTGCGGAGGGCCCGGGCGAACCGAGGGGGCTGACCCGGTTGGCCTCCGACGCGCGCGCCCTTGCGACGCGGCTCGCCGAGCTCGGTGACGCCGCGCTCGCCACGACGCTCGCTGCGCGCGGGGTCTCGCCGCAGGCGGCCTGGCACGACTTCTTCGACGCCGCCGAGGGCCTCCTCGACCCCGCGTCCGTCGACCGGGCACTGACCCGCCTCGACCGCCACGACCTTCTCGCCCTCGACCTCAGCGAAGCCGGCGTCGACGGCGAACCCGCGCGGCTCGCCCTCACCGATGCCGACGGCTCGCCGTACACGGCCGTCTCGGAACGCGTGGCGGCGGCAGCCGCCGCCGCGCCGCACGCCTTCACCGCCGCACCGGCGCCGGTCGCGCCGGTCGCCGCCGACGCGCGCGTCGCCGCAGCCGCCGCGGAGCGCGCGTTCACCACCGCGGGCTCGCTCGCCGACGTCCTCCTCCTGTGCTCGCACACGCCGCTCGCGCGCACCGGCGCGGGACCGGTGAGCGCCGTGGACCGGCGCCGGCTGCTGGATGCCGGCGCCCTCGAGTTCGCGGACGACCTCGAAGATCTGCTCGCCTCGGCGGCAGGTGCGGGCCTTGCGACGGCGTTTGAACGCGAGTGGACCGTCACCGACGCCGGCGAGCGCTGGCTGAAGGCGCCGACCGCGGATCGCTGGGAGGCGATCGCCGAGGGCCTCCGCACGAGCCTTCCTCAGGGGCTGCGCACCTCGTCGCACGGCTTCCTGACACCGGACGCATGGCCCGGCATGTACCCGCTCGACCCCGAGTGGCCCGCCCGGGCTGAGCGGCTGCACCGCATCGGCGTGCGATGGGGGCTGTTCACGTCGGACCGCTCCCCTGCCGAGTTCCCCTGGACGGCTGCCCTTCGGGCGGGAGAGCGAGCGGATGCCGCCACCATGGCGCCGTACCTTCCCACCGAGATCGACCGGGTCTACCTGCAGGCCGACCTCACCGCGATCGCGCCGGGTCCTCTCGCGCCCGCCCTCGATCTGCGCCTGCGGTCGATCGCGCTGCGGGAGTCGCGTGCGCAGGCGTCGACGTACCGCTTCACCGCGGAGTCGATCGGCGCGGGCATGACCGAGGGAGAGACGGCCGAGTCGATGCGCGACTTCCTCGCGGGCCTGTCGCTCACCGGCATCCCGCAGCCGCTGGCCTACCTCATCGAGAGCACGGCGAGCCGGCACGGCCTGGTGCGCGTGCGCGCCGACGGCGCCACCGGGCGCACCCGCGTCGAGAGCCCCGACGCGGGCCTGCTCGACGCGATCACGGTCGACCAGGCGCTGCGGCCCCTGGGTCTGCTCGTGCTCGAGGGCGACGACGCACTCTCGTCCCGTGTGGCGCGCGACGCGGTGTACTGGACCCTCGCCGATGCCCGCTACCCCGTCGTCGCGCTCGACGCCCGCGGGGTTCCCGAGTCGATCCACCGGCGCACCACCGCGACCGCATCCAAGCCGGCCGGGACTGCGCAGGAGACGTACGCGCGCCTCATCGCCACCCTCCGCGGCGGGCACGGCACGCAGGGCGAGTCCGGCTGGCTCGAACGCGAGCTGGAGCAGGCGGTGCGCGCCCGCGCCGAGATCGTCGTGGTCGTGCGCATGCCCGACGGCTCCGAGCGCTCCTTCACCCTGGAGGCGGCCGGCCTCGGCGGCGGGCGCCTCCGGGGCCGCGACCGCGCCGCCGACATCGAACGGACTCTCCCCGTGTCGAGCATCGTGAGCGTCCACGCGGCCTGAGCCCGCAGCATCCACCCGCCGTCCGCGACGGTAGACTGGTCCGTTATGGCTGACGGCCCCCTCATCGTCCAGAGCGACCGCACCGTGCTCCTCGAGGTCGCGCACCCCGATGCCGAGAGCGCGCGGCACGAACTCGCGATCTTCGCCGAGCTCGAGCGTGCCCCCGAGCACATCCACACGTACCGCATCACGCGGCTCGGGTTGTGGAACGCACGCGCCGCCGGCCACGACGCCGAGGACATGCTGGCGACCCTCGACCGCTGGTCGCGCTTCCCCGTGCCCCCGTCGGTGTCGATCGACATCGCCGAGACCGTGGGCCGGTACGGCCGCCTCGTCATCGAGCGGAACGAGGACGGCGAGCTGATCCTTCGATCCACGGATGCCGCGGTCCTCGCCGAGGTGTCGAAGAACAAGCGCATCCAGCCGCTGCTGCTCGGGCACCCCTCCCCCGACTCGTACGTCATCGACGCGTGGGCGCGCGGCCAGATCAAGCAGGAGCTGCTGAAGATCGGCTGGCCCGCCGAGGACCTCGCCGGATACACGCCGGGGACGCCGCACCCGATCGATCTCGCGGAGGACGGCTGGCACCTGCGGCCGTACCAGCGACAGGCCGTCGACATCTTCACGCAGGGCGGATCCGGCGTCGTCGTGCTCCCCTGCGGCGCAGGAAAGACACTCGTGGGCGCGGCGGCGATGGCCGACACGAAGACCACGACCTTGATCCTCGTGACCAACACGGTGAGCGCCCGTCAGTGGCGCGACGAGCTCCTCAAGCGCACGTCGCTCACGCCCGAGGAGATCGGCGAGTACTCGGGCCAGACCAAGGAGATCAAGCCGGTCACCATCGCGACGTACCAGATCCTCACCGCGAAGCGGAAGGGACAGTACGCCCACCTCGCCCTGCTGGACGCCCTCGACTGGGGCCTCATCGTGTACGACGAGGTCCACCTCCTCCCTGCGCCCGTCTTCAAGCTGACGGCCGACCTGCAGGCGCGGCGCCGCCTCGGCCTCACCGCCACCCTCGTGCGCGAGGACGGCCGCGAGGGCGACGTGTTCAGCCTGATCGGCCCCAAGCGGTTCGACGCTCCGTGGAAGGAGATCGAGGCGCAGGGCTTCATCTCGCCCGCCGTCTGCTACGAGGTGCGCGTCGACCTGCCCGCCGGCGACCGCCTCGAGTACGCGGCGGCGGCCGACGACGAGCGCTACCGCCTGGCCGCGACCGCACCCGCGAAGATCGGGGTCGTCCGCGACCTCGTCGCGCGCCACGAGGGCGAGCGCATCCTGATCATCGGCCAGTACCTCGACCAGATCGACGTCCTCGCCGAAGCGCTCAACGCTCCGAAGATCACGGGACAGACCCCGATCGACGAGCGCGAAGAGCTGTACCAGGCGTTCCGCGTCGGCGAGATCTCCGTGCTGGTGGTGTCGAAGGTCGCGAACTTCTCGATCGATCTGCCCGAGGCATCCGTCGCCATCCAGGTGTCGGGCTCATTCGGCTCGCGCCAGGAGGAGGCCCAGCGCCTCGGACGCCTGCTGCGGCCGAAGCAGTCGAACCACACCGCGAGCTTCTACACGCTCATCGCGCGCGACACCGTCGACCAGGACTTCGCGCAGAACCGCCAGCGCTTCCTCGCCGAGCAGGGCTACGCGTACACGATCCTCGACGCGCACTCGCTCGCGGCCTGAGCCGCACACGGGGAGAGCCCGGCGCCGAGTCAGCGCCGGGCTCTCCTGTGGTCGGGGTTACGGAGCCCCGATGATGCGGTCGAGCGGTCCCGGCGTGTACGGGCTGTTCGCCGTCAGGTACGCGGAGAACGCGTCGATGTCGAGCCCGCCGTAGTACACGTTCCCCGCCTCGAGGAACGTCGGGAAGCCGTCCCCGCCGCCGGCGAGGAAGTTGTTCGTCACGACGCGGTAGGTCGTCGTGTCGACGAGCGGCTGCCCGTTGAGCGTGACGGACTGCAGCGTAGTGCCCGAGTACGTGTACGAGAAGCCGTCGCTCACCTGCAGGATCTTCCGGGCCGTGCCCGCGTTCACCCCGCTCCACTGCTGGTTCAGCAGCTGCTTGATCTGCGCGCCCGTCAGGTCGAGCGAGACCAGGTAGTTGTTGAACGGCTGCACCGTGAACGCCTCAGCGAACGTGATCGCGCCGTCCGGTTCGCCGTAGGGCGACGTCGGCGACGAGAACGGCAGATCCGCCCGAATCCCGCCCGGGTTCATCAGTGCGATGACAGGGGCGGAGTACGGTCCGACGACGCTCGGATCGGCCAGCTGTGCGTCGGCGATCAGATCGCCCAGCGGGGACTCTCCGGCGGCGTTCTGCGTCCGCGTCACGGTCGTGGAGATCTGGCCGACGATCTTGCTCGCGATGGGTGCCACGAGCGCCTGGTACTTGGCGATCAGCGCCGTCTCGGTCGGATCCTTCGGCACGTTACGGGTCACCAGCATGTTCGCGCTCGTGATCGAGGTGCGCACGATGTCCTGGGTCCGCTTGTCGTACGTCAGGTTCGTCTCGGTGTACAAGCGGCCGAACGACGAGGCCGACGTGACCAGACGGTCGTTGCCCGCGGGGTCCTTGATGTTGCACACGTACGGCTGGTGCGTGTGTCCCGAGACGATCAGGTCGATCGCGGGGTCGAGGTTCTGCGCGATCGGGATGATCGGGCTGTCGGCCGCGATCTCCGCGCCGTTGCCGCATGCCGCGTTGTACGCGGCGCTCGACGGCGGCGTCCCGCCCTGGTGGATGAGCACCACGATCGCATTCACGCCCTTCGCCTTGAGCACGGGGACGAGCGCGTTCGCCGTCTCGACCTCGTCCTTGAAATCAAGGCCCGCGATGCCGGACGCGGTCACGATGTCGGGCGTGTCCTCGAGCGTCATGCCGATGAAGCCGATCTTGGCGCCCTTGATGTTCTTGATCGCGTAGGCGGGGAGGATCGTGTCGTTCGTGCCCTCGTACACGACGTTCGCGGCGAGGTAATCGAAGTCGGCGCCGGCGAAGCTGCCGGTCGGGCACGAGTTCTGGTTGTTCTCGCCGTCGCCGTCGTCGAGGCATCCGCCGTCCGCCATGCGCTGCAGCTCGACGTAGCCCTCGTCGAACTCGTGGTTGCCGACCGCCGAGACGTCGAGGTGGAGCGCATTCAGCGCCTCGATCGACGGCTCGTCATGGAAGGCACCGGACAGCAGCGGGGATGCGCCGATCAGGTCACCGGCAGCGACGGTGAGCGAGTACCGGTGACCCTCGCGCGCCTGCGCGAGGTGGGTCGCGAGGTATTCGACACCGCCGACTCCGGGAGGAGTGAGACTGTCCGTCGTGCCCCCTCCCGGAAGGTTGAGGCGGCCGCTGGAACCGGTGGGCGGCTCGAGATTGCCGTGGAAATCGTTGAACGACAGCAGCTGGATGTCGAGCGTCGGGCCGTTCGGCGTGTTGCCGCCGTTGTTGGGCCCCGTCGGCGGTGCCGCTGTCGCGGCCCCCGATCCGATCAAGGCGAGCGCGACCGCGGTGGCGGTGATGACCGCGCCTCCCGCAAGCCGGGCCGTCGTTGTCTTGCGCATGTGCACAGAACCCTCCCGTTTTCTGGCGGGCGGCTCTGCCCGCCGAGATGCACGCGTCCTCGTGGGCGCGATCACGAGAAACCTAATACAGGCCCCGCGGATTCGACAGGGGCGATCGGCGAACTTCATGAAACCGGAACGACGAGGCGACGACGGGTGCTACTACTTCTGCAGTAGGAGGTGTTGCGCCTAGTGTCGTGGACATGGCATCCACCCGCGATCGTGCGCTCGACGCGGCGCTCGAGCTCGTGGGCGAGCAGGGCATCCGGGCGCTGACCCACGCCAGGGTCGACGAACGCGCCGGGCTGCCGAAGGGGTCGACCTCGAACTGGTTCCGCACGCGCGACGCGCTCGTCGCCGGCGTCGTGGCCTGGCTCGCCGAAACCGAGCGAGCCGAGTTCGCGGCGGCCGAAGCGCCTCTTGTCGAGACGCCCGAGCAGTTCATCGACGCACTCAGCAGCACGATCGCATTTCAGACCGGGCCACGCGCTTCGCGCACGAGAGCCCGCTACGCGCTCTTCCTCGAGGGTGCCGGCGACCCCGATCTGCTGGAACCGCTTCTCGCCCAGCGCCGGATCTTCGTCGAGTGGACCACCGCGCTTCTGGCGCGCATCGGGGCCCGTTCGCCCGATGAGGCCGTCCGCGCGCTCATGGCCGCGGGCGATGGGCTGGTGCTCCATCGCGTGACCGTGGACCCGGACGCCGAGATCCGGCCCGTCGTCGAGCGCGCGGTCCGCGCGGCACTGGACTGATCACCGGTACCGGCGTTCAGCGCCCGGTGAGGCAGGACTCGATGCGGTCGAACCCGCCCGGCCACACGACGGCCTCGAAGAAGTCGCGCACCTCGACACTCGGGAAGCCGGTCTGCTCGACCGTCATGAGCGTGCCCCACACCGTGGGCTCGAGCGTGATGTCGACACGCGAGTGCAGTGTCGGCATCGCCCGTCCGCCCCGCGCCGACTCGGAGACCAGATCGGTGACGAGGCGATGCGGGCGATCGACCACGAGGTACGTCTGCACGTCGTGCACCTCGGTCAGGTGATCCGGACGGAAGCGGGCCTCCCACGCACCCCCGATGCGCAGGTCGACGGTCGTCTCGACGGCGCCGGCACCCGGCGGCGACAGCCATACCTTCTGCTTCTCGGGATTCACGAGCGCGTCGAAGACGGCCTCTTCCGTGGCGTGCAGTTCACGTCGCAGCTGAAAACGCAGCTCTTCGCGCGATTCGGTGAGGCTCATGATGACTCTCCTCTCCTAGAGTGAGCGTCATACTACGCTTATAGTGCTACCGGCACTAGGTATGTAGTAGGCCGGGGAGTCAGGCCAGCGCGTACCGCAGGAAGACGAAGCCCTCGTCGTCGGTCACGACGCCCTCGAGGGCGAACCGCCGGTCCGCCTCGGCGGCGGCCTGCACGATGCGCCCGGCCTGTCCGCCGACGAACCGCGGCGCGAGCGTGACGCACACCTCATCGACGAGGTCGGCCTCCAGCAGCGCCCCGAAGAGGTGCGGACCGCCCTCGCAGAGCACCTGCGTCCACCCTCGCCGCGCGAACGCGTCGAGCATCGCGGCGAGATCGACGTCGGCCTCCCCACACGCCATCACCGATGCCACCCACTCGAAGCGCCCGCCGTCTGCGGCGGCCGCGGCATCCGTCGTCACGATCACCGGGCGCCGCACCGCCTCGGCGAAGACCGTGTCGGCCGGATCGAGGTGCAGGCCGCCGCTCACCACGGCGAGCGCGGGCTGGTCGTCGAGCCCGCGGGCGCGCCTCCACTCGACGTCCTCCTGATCGACCTTCAGCCCGCCGTAGCCTTCGGCACGCACGGTGCCGGCACCGACCAGCACGACGTCGGCCATCGCGCGCAGGACCTGCATGAGTTCGCGGTCGGTGTCGCCGCCGAGCGCGCCGCTGCGTCCATCGAGGGTGACGGCTCCGTCGGCACTCGAGACGAAGTTCATGCGCACACGCGTGCCGTCGCGGCCTCGGAGCGCATAGGCGTCGAAGAGTTCGGAGCGCGTGGGCATCAGTCGTTCCCCTCGGGTCGAGTGTTGTGCAGCTCGTAGGCGGGCCTGCGCCAGCCGAGGATCGCCTCCACCATGCGCATCGCATCGACGGTCTCGCGCACGTTGTGGGCACGCACGATGCGCGCGCCGCTCAGCGCGCAGAACACGGCAGCGGCCAGGGACCCGGGAAGGCGGTCCCCCTTCTCGCGGTCGAGCGCTTCGCCGACGAAGTCCTTGTTCGAGAGCGCCACCAGGAGCGGCGCGCCGAGCCCGGCGAGCTCGCCCAGTCGCCGGGTGAGCTCCAGGGTCTGCCGCGTGTTCTTGTTGAGGTCATGGCCGGGGTCGAGCACGATGCGCGAGTCGGGAACGCCGTGCTCCCGCGCCAGCTCGCGGCGCGCGACGAGGAACTCGGCGATGTCGCCGATCACGTCGTCGTAGTGCGGGAGCGGATGCTGCGTGCGCGGCGCCGCGAGACTGTGGGCGATCACCACCCCGGCCCCGCCTCGTGCGACCACCTCGGCCATCGCCGGATCATGCAGGCCGGTCGTGTCGTTGATGATCGCGGCGCCCGCGTCGATCGCCGCCCGCGCGACCTCGGGGTGGAACGTGTCGACGCTGACGCGTGCGACCGGCGCCAGCTCGCGCACGACGGGCACGACGCGCGCGATCTCCTCGTCGACCGGCACCGGCGGACCGGGCGCGAACTTCACGCCTCCGACGTCCACGATCTCGGCGCCGGCCTCCACGGCGGCGAAGCCCGCCGACACCGCGGCGTCGAGTGCGAACGTCGCCCCGCGGTCGTAGAAGGAGTCCGGCGTGCGGTTCACGATCGCCATCACCGCGATGTGCCGCGACAGGTCGAGCGCACCGCCCGGCAGGTCGAGCACCGGAGCGAGCAGGGCCGAGGCGGTGTCGGGGGCGAGCGTCACGGGATCAGGTCCTCCAGCGGCACATCGGGGTCACGAAGACGGTCGGGGTCGATCCGCGCGCCGGACCGGATGAGGTCCTGCACCTTGTCGTTCACGTCCCACACGTTGACGTTCATGCCCGCGACGATACGGCCGTCATCCGTCCAGAAGGCGATGAACTCGCGCGCGTCGAGATCGCCGCGCACCACGACCTCGGCATCCGTCATCAGGGGCGCGTACCCCGAGAGCTCCATGCCGAGGTCGTACTGGTCCGTGTAGAAGTACGGGATGTCGTCGAAGGATGCCGGCTTCCCGAGCATCGACCGCGCCACGACCTTGCCGGCGTTCAGCGCATTCGCCCAGTGCTCGCTACGCAGATGCCGCTGCAGCACCGGGTGGAAGGCGTTGGCGATGTCTCCTGCGGCGAACACGTCGGGCGCGCTCGTGCGCAGCGCCTCGTCGGTCAGGACCCCGTTCAGGATGTCGAGCCCCGCCTCCTCGGCGAGCGCCGTGTTCGGGGACGCCCCGACGCCGACGAGCACGAGGTCTGCGGGAAGGGTCTCGTCGTCGACGACGACACCCTCCGCGCGCCCGTCGCCGACGATGCGATCCACGCCGACCGACGTGCGCAGGTCGACACCGTGCTCGAGATGGAGCGCGCGGAAGACCTCCCCCATCTCGGCGCCGAGCGCCATCGCGAGCGGCACCGCGTCGCGCTCGAGGATCGCGACCTCGTTGCCGAAGCCGCGGGCCGTCGCGGCGACCTCCATGCCGATCCAGCCCGCGCCGATCACCACGAGTCGTCTGCCGCCTTCGCCCAGCTGCGCCCTGAGCTCGTCGGAATCGTCCAGGCGCCGCAGCGTCGTGACTCCGGGCAGGTCGTGTCCTGGCAGCGGGATCATCCGCGGTGTCGCGCCCGTCGCGAGCAGCACCGCGTCGTACGTCAGCCTCTCGCCGTCCTCGAGCTCCACCGCGTGCGCGGCGGGCTCGAGCGAGGTGACGGCGACGCCGGTGATCAGGCGGATCCCGCGCTCCTCGTACCACTCGGTGGCATGCAGGATGACGGCGTCCAGTCCTTCGCCGCCCGCGAGATACCCCTTCGAGAGCGGGGGTCGCTGGTACGGCGGATGCGCCTCGGCGGCGACGACGGTGATGTCGCCGTCGAACCCCTCGTCTCGCAGCGCCTCGGCGGCCGTTCCGCCGGCGAGGCCTCCCCCGATGATCAGCATGTGGCTCATGACGACTCCTCTCGCCTGTGTCGGCGCGTCAGACGGGGCACGCTCCGATGAATCGCGCCTGCAGCGCCAGGTCGGTGGCGAGCGCGCCGCGGAAAGCCGTGGTCGTGGTGAGGGCGGTCTCGGTGCGGACGCCTCGCGCCGACATGCACAGGTGCTCCGCCTCGACGACGACGCCGACCCCGCGGGGCTCCAGCGCGGTCTCGAGCGTGCGCGCGATCTGCACCGTGAGGGCCTCCTGCACCTGCAGCCCGCGTGCGTGGTGGGCAACGACGCGCGCGAGCTTCGAGAGCCCCACCAGGCGATCGCCGGGCACATAGCCCACGGTGGCCGTGCCGCGGAACGGCAGCAGATGATGCCGGCAGAGCGACACGAACGGGATGCCGCGCACGACGACCGGCTCGTCGTACGCGTCGTCGTTCGCGAAAGTGGTCATCTCGAACGGCTCGGGCGTGATCATCTCGATGAACGCGTCGGCGACGCGCCGGGGAGTCTCGACGAGGTCGCCCTCGTCCGGATCGAAGCCGAGTGCCGCCAGCAGATCGCCGACGGCGACCATCGCCGCGTCACGATCGATCGGAGCCTCGTCGGGCAGGGCGTGCAGCGCCGTCGCGTGCGCCGGGGTCGACATCATCCCCACTCCTTCGTGTTGAGCACGATCGGCTCGTCTGACCCCGACGCTAGAACTCTCGGATTCTTTTGTCAAGATTCCTGGTTTTAGAGGTAGACTCACGCCGTGAGCATCCTCACCCCCAACCGCGCCGAGGCGGTCGCGGCACTCGCCGACCCGCAGCGCCGCGAGCTGTACCGCCTCGCGACCGAGCGTCCGATCGGCCGCGACGAGGCTGCGGCCGCGCTCGGGATGCCGCGGAGCACGGCGGCGGTGAACCTCGACCGGCTGGCGGAGGCCGGCCTCCTGACGGTCTCGTACGAGAGGCGTTCCGGTCGCACGGGCCCGGGCGCGGGGCGCCCGGCGAAGCTCTACCGCGCCGCCGACGCCGAGCTCGCCGCCACCATCCCGGAACGCCACTACGAGCTCGCCGGGGAGCTGCTCGCCGCCGCGGCGGCGGAGGCCGACGAACGAGGGGTGCCGGTGCGCGATGCGCTCGACGCCGGGGCATTCGCCGCAGGCGCTGCGATCGGCGCCGGGTGCGCCGACCTCGAGGCGGCGCTGACCCTGTGCGGCTACGCGCCACGCGCGAAGGACACGCTCCCTTCGGACGGCGCGGAGGACGCAGCATCCACCGATCTGGTGCTCGAGAACTGCCCCTTCCACGCCCTCGCGACCCGGCACACCGCCCTCATCTGCGGGGCGAACCTCGAGCTGGTGCGGGGCCTCACGACCGCCACCGGCGACGAGCGGACGCCCGTGCTCGCGCCCACGGCGGGCCGTTGCTGCGTCGAGATCCGGGACAGCGCCCGCTGACGGATTCTCGGCCGCGTCGCCGGATATCCAGACGCCGCATCGGTTCCGCCGACATAATGAGGGCATGACCGCACCGCGCATCCTCGTCGTGGACGACGAACCGAACATCCGCGACCTGCTGATCACGAGCCTGCGATTCGCCGGATTCCAGGTACGGGCCGTCTCGAACGGCGCCCAGACGATCTCGGCGGTGCTCGAGGAGGAGCCGGATCTCATCATCCTCGACGTGATGCTGCCCGACATGAACGGGTTCAGCGTCACCAAGCGCCTCCGCGGCGCCGGCTACACCGCGCCGATCCTCTTCCTCACCGCCAAGGACGAGACCGAAGACAAGATCACCGGCCTCAACGCCGGCGGCGACGACTACGTCACCAAACCCTTCAGCCTCGACGAGATCGTCGCCCGCATCCAGGCGATCCTGCGCCGCACGATGCAGGCCGACGAGGAGTCCGTGATCCGTGCCGGCGAGATCACGATGGACCAGGACACCCACGACGTGCAGGTGGGCGACGCGTCCATCGACCTCAGCCCCACCGAGTTCAAGCTCCTGCGCTACCTCATGCTCAACCCCAACCGCGTGCTGTCGAAGGCCCAGATCCTCGACCACGTCTGGGAGTACGACTTCAACGGCGACGCCGGCATCGTCGAGAGCTACATCTCGTACCTGCGCCGCAAGATCGACCCGCACTCGTCCGAGCCGCTCATCCAGACCAAGCGCGGCTTCGGCTACATGCTGAAGGCCGGCAAGACCGCTTAGCCTGGAAGCGCCGCCCGGCGCGGCAGCAAGCGAGGGGGACGATCTGGCGCACAAGCCCGACGCGATCACCCGGTGGTGGCGCGGCACGAGTCTGCGCGCGAAGGTCACCGGGGTGACCGTCGCGCTCCTCGGGATCGGACTCATCGCCGCCGGCGTCGGCACCGCGCTCTTCCTGCGCAACTCGCTGATCGACGGCGTCGAGACCCAGCTCGTCGCCCTCGCCCGCACCGAAGCGGGGGCTCCGCTGCTCGAGTTCTCCTCCGTCGATGGGCGCCTCGACGTGGAGAAGAAGGAGGGCACCGCCGACGTCGACTACTTCGTCGCCGTCTACGAGCCGACGACGCCGCAGGACAACCTCCTCGCGCTGGTCGGCGGACGCGGCGGCCCATCGCCCGACGTGCCCCTCACGCTGACACCGGAGCAGGCGGTCACCAAGGAGCTGCAGATCACCCAGCTCATGTCGAAAGACGGCGAAGCGGAGTTCCTCGCCACCGTCTCGACCCAGCCGTCCGAGGACACCGGCATCCTCTACCCCCAACTCGTCGCCCTTCCCCTGGCGAGCGTGAACCGCACGATCGCGCAGTACATCGGCATCTACTCGATCCTCGCGCTCGTGGTCCTCATCGCCGGCGCCGTGGCGACGCGCTTCCTCGTCACCCTCACCTTCCGCAGCCTCGGCCAGGTCGAGTCGACCGCCGACGCCATCGCGGGCGGCGACTTCAGCCTGCGCATGACCGACATCGAGCCGACGACGACCGAGGTCGGCCGCCTCAAGACCGCGATCAACGCGATGCTCGACCGCGTCGACGCGGCGCTCTCGCAGCGCGACTCGACGGTGCGCCAGATGCGGCGGTTCGTCGGCGACGCAAGCCACGAGCTGCGCACCCCGCTGGTCACGGTGCGGGGCTACGCCGAGCTGTACCGCATGGGGGCCATCCGCGGCGACGAAGACATCGCCCAGTCGATGGAGCGCATCGAGAAGGAGGCGATCCGCATGGGCGTCCTGGTCGAGGACCTGCTCGCGCTCGCCCGGCTCGACGAGCGCCGCGACGTCGTGATCGGCCCCGTCGACCTGCGCCCCATCGCCCGGGACGCCGCCCTCGACGTGCGCGCCGCCTCGCCGATGCGCCCGGTCACCGTCATCGACACCACGATCGGCGAGCCCGCACTGCCGCCCGAGGACGAGGCATCCGTCCCGCCCGAGACGAAGCGCCGTGCCGGCGGGCCATCCGCCATCTCGCGTGCAGGCGCGACGCTGTCGCTGCTGCGCCGCCGCCCGAAGCCGGTGCCCGCGGCGGGCGCCGCGGCGAGTGCGGCGCTGCCGACGATCCTTCCCGACGCCGAGCCGGAGCCGGCCGCCGA
Organism: Microbacterium sp. C23T; assembly: GCF_053345975.1. NCBI lineage: Bacteria > Bacillati > Actinomycetota > Actinomycetes > Micrococcales > Microbacteriaceae > Microbacterium > Microbacterium sp. C23T. Next base: position 70,099 of record NZ_JBKFBD010000014.1, read on the forward strand.
CGGACTCCTGCCGGTGGTGCTCGGCGACGAGAATCGCATCCGTCAGGTCGTGACGAACCTGCTGGGGAACGCGCGGCGGTACTCGTCGGACGAGTCCCCCGTCGAGCTGCGCATCGGCGTCGACGTGCGCGACCGCATGGGGTGGATCGAGGTGATCGACCACGGCGAGGGCGTGCCCGACCAGATCAAGGACAAGATCTTCCAGCGCTTCTGGCGGGCCGACACGTCGCGCACACGTGAGACCGGCGGGTCGGGTCTGGGCCTGTCGATCGTCGCGTCGATCGTCGAGGCGCTGCACGGTTCGGTCGGGGTCGTCGACACGCCGGGCGGCGGTGCGACGTTCCGCGTGGCGTTCCCGCTCGCCGACGCGCGCGACGCTGCCGAGCACGTCGACCTCGCGACCCAGCCGATGGCGAGGCTCGCCGACGCTTCCGAGTGAGCGTCTCCTCCCCAGCCGCCGCCCCCGACGCATCGTGCACAACTGACGACGGACGCCTCGGCCCGCCTCGTCGGACGCCTAGCCTGGCCTCACCGCGGTTCGGCATCCGGCCGCCGCACGTTGATCAGGAGCCCCGAATGGCCGTCTTCACCGTCGACAGCGACAGCATCCTCACCTCGACCGCCACGGTGCGCGGCACGATCGACCGGCTGCAGGCGGAGTCGAACGCGATGCTCGCGCAGCTCACGCAGCTGCAGTCCTCGTGGACCGGGTCGGCCTCGGCCGCCTTCGCCGGAGTGGTGGAGCAGTGGCGCGCGACGCAGCGTCAGGTCGAGGAGTCGCTGACCAGCATCAACGCCGCGCTCGCGGCGGCCGGCCGCCAGTACGCCGACACCGAGCTCTCCACCACGAGCCTGTTCCGCTGACCCCCACCGGAACGCAGAACGGCCCCTCCGCGAGGAGGGGCCGTTCTGTGAACGCGTTACGCGGTCGTGGAGTTCTGGATCAGAAGTCCATGCCACCGGTCGGGTCGCCGACGGGAGCGGCGGCCTTCTCGGGCTTGTCGGCGACGACGGCCTCGGTCGTGAGGAACAGGCCGGCGATCGACGCGGCGTTCTGCAGCGCCGAACGGGTCACCTTGGCGGGGTCGATGATGCCCTGCTGGAACAGGTCACCGTACTCGCCCGTGGCCGCGTTGAGGCCGTGGCCCAGCGGGAGCTCCGAGACCTTGTTCGCCACGACGCCCGGCTCGAGACCGGCGTTGAGGGCGATCTGCTTCAGCGGAGCCTCGATCGCGACGCGCACGATGTTGGCACCGGTCGCCTCGTCACCCGAGAGCTCGAGCGAGTCGAGAGCCTTGCGGCCCGACTGGATGAGCGCGACGCCACCACCGGCGACGATGCCCTCCTCGACAGCAGCCTTCGCGTTGCGGACGGCGTCCTCGATGCGGTGCTTGCGCTCCTTGAGCTCGACCTCGGTGGCCGCGCCCGCCTTGATGACGGCGACGCCGCCGGCGAGCTTGGCGAGGCGCTCCTGGAGCTTCTCGCGGTCGTAGTCGCTGTCGGTGTTGTCGATCTCGCGGCGGATCTGGGTCACGCGACCCTCGATCTGGCCCGCCTCGCCGGCACCCTCGACGATCGTGGTCTCGTCCTTGGTGACGATGACCTTGCGCGCACGGCCGAGCAGGTCGAGGGTGGCGTTCTCGAGCTTGAGACCGACCTCCTCGGTGATGACCTGGCCGCCGGTGAGGATCGCGATGTCCTGCAGCTGCGCCTTGCGACGGTCGCCGAAGCCGGGAGCCTTGACGGCGACCGACTTGAAGATGCCGCGGATCTTGTTGAGCACGAGGGTCGCGAGAGCCTCACCCTCGACGTCCTCGGCGATGATGACGAGCTCCTTGCCGTCCTGGATCACCTTGTCGACGACGGGCAGAAGGTCCTTGATGTTCGAGATCTTCTGGTTCGCGATGAGGATGTACGGGTCCTCGAAGACCGCCTCCTGGCGCTCCGGGTCCGTGACGAAGTAGGGGTTGATGTAACCCTTGTCGAAGCGCATGCCCTCGGTGAGCTCGAGCTCGGTGCCGAAGGTCTGCGACTCCTCGACGGTGACGACGCCCTCCTTGCCGACCTTGTCGATCGCCTCGGCGATGAGCTGGCCGATCTCCGGGTCAGCGGCCGAGATGGACGCGGTCGCGGCGATCTGGTCCTTGGACTCGACCTCCTTGGCCGACTCGAGCAGCTCAGCGGTGATGGCCGCGACAGCCTTCTCGATGCCCTTCTTGAGCGAGATAGGGTCGGCGCCGGCCGCGACGTTGCGCAGGCCCTCGCGCACGAGCGCCTGGGCGAGAACCGTGGCGGTGGTGGTGCCGTCACCGGCGACGTCGTCGGTCTTCTTGGCGACCTCCTTGACGAGCTCCGCGCCGATCTTCTCGTACGGGTCGTCCAGCTCGATCTCCTTGGCGATCGAGACACCGTCGTTCGTGATCGTGGGGGCGCCCCACTTCTTCTCGAGCACGACGTTGCGACCGCGCGGGCCGAGCGTCACCTTGACGGCGTCGGCCAGGGTGTTCAGGCCACGCTCGAGGCCGCGACGGGCCTCCTCGTCGAAAGCGATGATCTTTGCCATGTGTGTGTCGTCCCTCCGGAACGTTGGCTGGGGTATTAGCACTCAACAAACGCGAGTGCTAAATCATTCTGGCACTCGACCCTATCGAGTGCAAGCCGCGATGACGGATGCCGAAACGCAAGGAGACGGGACGCCTTTCGGCATCCCGTCTCCGGTGTCGGTTCAGCGTCGGGCGCTGAGCCGGGCGCTCAGACGACGCGCACGGACTCGGCCTGCGGCCCCTTCTGGCCGGAGCCGACCGTGAATTCCACGGTCTGCCCTTCCTCCAGCACGCGGAATCCCGACATGTCGATGTTCGAGTAGTGGACGAAGACGTCCTGGCCGTCGGCGACGGTGATGAAGCCGAATCCCTTCTCGGCGTTGAACCATTTGACGGTGCCCTGGGTCATGCGTATCTCCTGTTGCCGGCGGTGCAGGGCTTCATCGTATGCAGGCGAAATCGCGGGATCCGCGCGTTTCGTCACTTGTTGACATGCAGGCACACAAGTGTTTACCCGCGCGAAACACGCGCTCGGCGGGTCAGGGCGTAGGGGCCGGTGTCTGTCCCGCAGCGGTGCGGTCCAGACCGATCACGACCGTGAGCTGCGGCACGCCCTCCGTGGTCGCGGGGTACGCCTCGCTCTGCTCGATCTCGGCGCCTCCGATGACGCCGGCGAGGCCCACGGCCGCGGCTTCGTCAGCCGGATCGACGTAGAAGACGGTGGTCGTCGGGAAGTCCTGCGAGCCGGCCTCGCCCGCGGTCACCTTGTCGTCCGTCCAGCCCGCACCCACGACGACGTCCTTCATCTGCGTCGCGAGGCCCTGCTCGGGGGTCGCGTTGAGGATCATGACGTCGTAGTTCACGTCCACGACGGGCGTGACCTCGGGGACCGGCTCGACGGTCGGGGTGGGCGTCGGGACCAGCTCGATGCGTCCGGAGGCCAGCAGCGTGCCGAAGATGCCCACGACGATGAGCACGACGGTGGCCAGTGCGGCCCACAGCAGGACGACCCATCCGCGCATGCGCGGGTTCTCGGCCCGGTGGGCGCCGACGCGATCCGTCTCCGGCACATCGTCGAAACGATCCCGGGGGTAGCTGGTGGTCGGCACCCGTCGATGCTACCTGCCGAACCCTGGGCGTCCTGCGCGGGCCCGCCCGCGTGGCGCGGAGCGGCGACTCAGCGCGCGTCGGCGGCGCGGCCGGCGCGCTCGCGCAGACGGGCCTCTTGCAGCCGGCGGAGCCGCTTCACGAGCATCGGGTCGTGCTCCTGCGCGTCGGTCGTGTCGATGAGGCGGCCGAGCAGCTGGTAGTACCGCGCCGGCGACAGGCCGAGGTCGGAGCGGATCGCCTCCTCCTTGGCACCCGCGTGCCGGCGCCACTCGGCCTCGAAGTCGAGGATGGCGCGGTCGCGGTCGGTCAGAGGCACGCCTCCACGCTAGCCCGCGGCATCCGTTCCTCCCGTGCGCCACGCGCGCCAGTGCACGAACGAGCCGAGCGGGTCGACCGCGGCGAGCGCTTCGCCGTCCCGGCCGAGCGCGAAGCCGCCCCACGACGCGGCGTCGACGGGAGGCCGCCACCGGTCGTGCAGCGCGGGAGGGTCGATCGTGATCCAGACCGCGTCGAGGGTGCGCACGGCGTCGAGGAGGCGTTCGCGTCCGGCACGCGGGATGTGCGGCAGGACCCCCGGCGTCGTGACGACGAGCGTCGCACCGGTGGGCGCGAGCGCGGCGGCCGCGCGCAGCACCTCCGGGTCGGACGCGTCGCCGGCGATCAGATGCGGCGGGTCCGCGGCGGCGATGTCGAGGGCGGCGGCGATCCGCCCCGTCCTTCCGCTCTCCCCCGGCCACACGAGGCTCGTGAGGAACCGCCGGTCGCCCTCGTGACCGGCGTCGAGCGGCTCGAGGTCGATCCCGGCGCGCCATACGACCTCCGGCAGCCGCAGCGGCGGTGCGCCGGTGATCTCGCACTCCAGCACCACCTCCGAGGTGCCGGCGTCGGGATCGAGCGCGAGGACGCCGTCGCTCCCCCGGTAGCGATACGAGTAGCGGTCGGGGTACAGGCACAGCCCGCCGCTCGCGCCGAGCTCGAGCAGCGCGATCGGGCCCTCGACCGTCGCGAGGGCCGGGAGGAGGGCCGCGCACCGCTGCGGCTCGTTGGTCTGCAGACGGCGGACGGATGCCTCGGCCACGACCTCGTCGCCGTGCCCGACGAGCCAGGCGGCCCACGCCGGGAAGGCGCCCTCGGGCGCGCCGAGCATGCGGGTCACCGCGAACACGAGCGGCGGCTGCCGCCGCGTGGCGGGGATGCGCGCGAGGGTGGCCGCGAGAGCCGGATCGGAGGCGATGCCGTCCGCCCACTCGGCGTACAGCGCCGACCGGCCGGGCGCCTCGTCGCGCGCGAAGCGCGCGTATCGCTCGATGACGGCGTCGACCTCTTCGCCCCTGGCCTCGTCCACGCCCCACATCCTCCCCCACCCCGAGCCGCCCCAGGGCACCCGCTGCTGGGGTTGAATGGAGGGTGGCCGTCGTGCGCGGCAGAGGAGGAACCATGACCTACGCCGTCGACAAGAGCGATGCCCAGTGGCGCGAAGACCTGTCCGCCGATCAGTACGCCGTGCTGCGCCAGGCGGGGACCGAGCGGCCCTGGACCGGTGAGCTGCTCGACGAGAGCCGTGCCGGCCTCTACACGTGCGCGGCCTGCGGGGCTGAGCTGTTCCAGAGCGGCACGAAGTTCGACTCGCACTGCGGCTGGCCGAGCTTCTACGAGTCGATCCGCCCGGAGGCGGTCGAGCTCATCGAGGACAACAGCCACGGCATGGTGCGCACCGAGGTGCGCTGCGCGAACTGCGGCTCGCACCTGGGCCATGTGTTCCCCGACGGCTTCGGCACCCCGACCGGCGACCGCTACTGCATGAACTCGATCTCGCTGCAGTTCACGCCCGGCGAGGGCGCGGCGTGATGTCCGGCGCGCTCGACGCCGCGCTCGCACGGCGGTCGTGGTCGAAGGTGACGGACGAGGCGCCCTCGCACGAGGAGCTCCTCGACTTCGTCGCCGCCGCCGGGCGCGTCGCCGACCACAAGTCGCTGCACCCGTGGCGGCTCATCGAGCTGCGCGGCGCCGATCGACAGCGTCTGGGCAAGGCGCTCAACAAGGCCGAGGGGCACAAGGGCTCGTCCTCGAAGCCGATGCGCGCGCCGCTGATCATCGCGGTGGTGGCGAGCTACAGCAAGACGCACAAGGTGCCGCGGTGGGAGCAGGAGGCCGTCGCCTCCGGCGTCGCGCACGTCTTGAGCCTGGTGCTCGACGAGGCCGGCTGGGGCGTCTTCTGGCGGACCGCCGGCGACCAGACCCGGTCGAAGGTCGTCGCGAAGGCCCACGGCCTCAAGAAGAACGAGGAGCTCCTGGGCTGGCTGTACGTCGGCGGCAAGCCGAAGCGGTCGCGTCCGACCCGCCGCAAGGGCGTCGACGCCACCCGCTTCGTGAGCCGCATGCCGAAGGGCTGACTCGGCGCCGCAGACCGACGCACGCGTGGGTCCGCGGTCAGCAGAAACCGGCGATCCCGTGCCATGCGGGGTGGTTCCCCCGAACGCCGTCGCGGAGCACCGCCGCCTCGATCAGCCCGTACGGGCGGTCGGCGGCATAGAAGACCTCGTTGGGGTTGTCGAGCCCGAACGGCGTCAGGTCCACCGCGAAATGGTGCAGGTTCGGCATCGAGAAGCGGATCTCGTCGATCTCGGTACGGCCCTCGAGCACCCGCCGGCCCATCTCGTACAGGGTCTGCTGGAGCGCGAGCGAGTGCGTCTCGGCGAACGCCTCGAGCAGCAGCCGGCGCACCTCGGCGAACGACTCGTCGAACCCGACGTCGAGGCGGTTGTAGCGCCACCTCGCGGTGACGGACGTCGCGAGGATGCGGTCGTCGGTGTCGGCGAGCGTCGTGTACCGGTCGCGCACGAAACCGTGGAACTCCGACCCGGCGGACTTCAGCACCGCGAGGTCGCGCAGCCCCGAGATGACGGTCGCCTCGGGTCCGACGAACGTGACCACGGCCGTGCGGATCTCGGTGCCGCCTCGCACGAACGAGTGGTCGTGCCCCTCGCCGTCGACCGGGATGCGGTTCCAGGTGTACTGCTCGGCCTCCCAGCGTCCGCCGGTGACCCCGTCGAACTCCCCGATGAAGTGGCGTCCGAGCCGCAGCAGGAACTCCTCGGGCGTGCCGACGCCGTCGCGGGCGAAGGCGAACACCGTGTTCTTCTGCGTGTCGGTGGCGACGATCCGCGCGTTATCCCCCTCGATGTGGGCGGCGGTGAAGTCGCCACGCAGCTGCGACGTCACGTCGAGGTCGGTGATCGTGTGCCGCTGACCGCCCCGGTCGACCCGCACGAGGCGCACCTCGGCCTTGCCGTACTGGTTCGCGCCGAGGACGATCGCGGGCTCGGACATGTCAGTTCCCCCGATAGGTCGAGTATGCGAACGGGCTGAGCAGCAGGGGCACGTGGTAGTGCTGCGCGGAGTCGGCGACCGCGACGTCGATCGACACGACCGGGTAGAACGTCGCGCGCCCCGTCGCGGCGAAGAAGTCGCCGGTCGCGAACGTGAGCCGGTACGTGCCGGCGTCCAGGCGCTCGGGTCCGAGATCCGAGATCCGGCCGTTCTCGTCTGTCACCCCGGACGCGATCTCGGCTCCGTCGGCCGCGGTCAGCACGACGCCGACGCCGCGCGCAGGGCCTCCGAGCGCAGCATCCAGCACGTGCGTCGTGATCTGGCTCATGAACCGATGATCCCTTCGAGTCGGAGGACGGCGATCTGCCGCAGCTGCTCCGCCACGACCGGGATCTCCTCCTCCTCAGTGTGGGCCAGCCGCTCGCTCAGCGCACCGAGGATCTCGTCGGCGCTGCGCCCGGCCGCCCGGATGAGGAAGACCCGCGAGAACTTCTCCTCGTAGGCCCGGTTGCCGGCGGCGAGCGCCGCGGCGACGTCGGCGGACGGCATCCCGATCCCCGCCTGTTCGGATCGCGAGAGGGATGCCTCGGCTCCGCCTCCGCTCGCGCGCTCGCCGATGCGGGGGTGGTGGGCGAGGGCGCCGTCGATCTCGGCCGGCGTCCACCGCGGGGCGCTCGTGCGGGCCGCCGCGAGGAGCTCCGCCGTCGTCGCGTAGGGGCGCGCTTCGACGACGGCATCGACCCACCGGTCGAGGTCGACGCACGGGCGCACCACGGCTCGCGCGGCTTCGGCGTCGAGGCGGTTGAACGCGTCCAGCTCCATCGCTGCAGCGTGCCTGGGTGAGGGTGGGCTCAGGCGGCGAGCTGGGCGCGGAGGCGGTCCACGTGGCCGTTGGGATCGACCCGGTACTCGGCGGACTGCACCGTGCCCTCGGCATCCAGCACGAAAGTCGAGCGGATGAGGCCCACGCGCTCCTCACCGTTCACGACCTTGGTCCCCCACGCGCCCCACGCCTCGGCGACGGCGTGGTCCTCGTCGGAGAGGAGCGGGAATTGCAGCTGCTCGGCCTCGGCCCACTCCGCGAGCCGCTCGACCGAGTCGGGCGAGACCCCGACGACGGCGACGCCCGCCGCCTGCAGCGAGGCGAGGTTGTCGCGGAAGTCGCACGCCTCGGTCGTGCAGCCGGGCGTGAACGCGGCCGGGTAGAAGTAGACGATGACACGGCGGCCGGCGAAGTCCTCCGGTCGCACCACCGTGCCGGTCGAGTCGGGCAGCGCGAACCCGGGGTTCGCGTCGCCCTCGTTCAGGCGGATGTCGGCCATGTCGTCGGTCCCTTCGATGGTTCGTCGCTCGGCGTCGCCGGTCACGAGGTCGGGTGCACCCCGAACGCGAGAGCCAGCTTCTCGATCTTCTGCGCCCGCCCGAGCCGGGGCAAGTCGCTGCCGTCGCGGATCACGCGACCGCGGCCCTCGAAGTCGGCGAGGAAGTCCAGTGCCCACAGCACCTCGCTCGGCGTGGGGCAGATGACCTCGTTGATGACGGGAGCCTGCTCGGCGGCGAGGCAGAGCTTGCCGGTCATGCCCATCGACACCGTGATCGCGGAGTGCTCGCGCAGCGTCGGCATGCTGTTGCCCACGGTCGGGCCGTCAATGGGCCCGGGCAGGTTGCCCACACGGCTCGCGACGACCAGGCGCGCCCGCGGGTAGGCCATCGCCTCGGCGTCCGCGCTCATGCCGGTGTCGCGGCGGAAGTCGCCGCTGCCGAACGCGAGGCGGAAGGCACCACGGGCGCGCGCGATGTGCGCGGCGTCCTCCATGCCCAGCGCCGACTCGACGAGCGCCACGACAGGCACCGTGCCGCCGAGGCGGTCGAACGAGCTCGTCACCTGGTCGGCGGACTCGGTCTTGGCGAGCATGATGCCCAGGAGGCCGGGGAGGCCCGCAAGAGTCGCGAGGTCGTCGGCCCAGAACGGGCTCAGCGCGTCGTTGACGCGCACCCAGGCGCGACCGCCGCCACGCAGCCAGTCGGCGACGTCCTGCCGGGCCTGCGGCTTGTTGCTCGGGTCGACGGCGTCCTCGATGTCGAGCACGACGGCGTCGGCGCGCGACGCCGCCATGTCGTCGAACGACTCGGGGCGGGTCCCCGGGACGAGCAGCCACGACCGCGCGATCGCCGGGTCCACGGCGCGATGGTGCGCCGGACGCGTGGTGATCAGCGACCGCAGGCCGTCCTCCGCCTCGAGGACTTCCGCGCCACTGCCATAGGGATCTGCCGACATCTCACTCTTCTTCCGTATCGTCACGTCTCACCCGGCCGGGGAGGCCGCTGTCGGCGCTCAGGCCGCGTCGCGGCGCAGCAGGCGACCGCGGGGCTCGGCGAAGTCCACCCGCTCGCCCCGCAGGAAGGTCTCGCGCACGACGCCCGACAGGGCGCGGCCGTCGTACGGCGAGACGGGATTCTTGTGGTGCAGTTGGGCGACGTCGACGACGAACCCCTCGTCGGGTGCGAACACCGACAGGTCGGCGTCGAAGCCGAGCGCGATCCTGCCCTTGCGGGCGAGGCCCGCCAGGGCCGCCGGACGCGCCGACATCCATTCCACCACCTTCTCCAGGGAGATACCTCTTCGTCGCGCTTCGGACCACACCACCGGCAGCCCGAGCTGCAGTGACGCGACGCCGCCCCACGCGACGGCGAAGTCGCCGTCGCCGGGGTCTTTGACCTCGAGTGTGGCGGGCGAATGGTCGCTGACGATGCTGTCGATCGTCCCGTCGACCAGTCCCTCCCAGAGCCGGTCGCGGTTGACCGCCTCGCGGATCGGCGGGCAGCACTTGAAGGCGGTCGCCCCGTCCGTCACGTCCTCCGCGGTCAGGGTCAGATAGTGCGGGCAGGTCTCGACGGTGAGGCGCACGCCCTCGCGCTTGGCGGCCGCGATGAGCGGGAGCGCGTCGGACGAAGACAGGTGCAGGATGTGCGCGCGTGCTCCGGTGCGGCGGGAGCAGTCGATGACCTCGGCGATCGCGACGTCTTCGGCGGCGTGCGGGCGCGACGCGAGGAATCGGTCGTATCGCACCCCGTTCGCGTGTGGGGCGTGCTCGATCGTCGCCGCATCCTCTGCGTGCACGATGAGCAACCCGCCGAACCCGGCGAGTTCGGCCATGTCGCGCTCCATCTCCGCGGCATCGAGCGGAGGGAACTCGTCCACGCCCGAGGGCAGCAGGAAGCACTTGAACCCGAACACCCCGGCCTCGTGCAACGGGCGCAGCTCCCGCGTGTTGCCGGGGATCGCGCCACCCCAGAAGCCGACGTCCACGAACACCTGGTCGCGCGCGGTCTGGCGCTTGACCTCCAGAGCCTCCACCGAGACGGTGGGCGGAATGCTGTTGAGGGGCATGTCGACGATCGTGGTGACGCCGCCGGCCGCTGCAGCCTTCGTGGCAGAGGCGAACCCCTCCCACTCGGTGCGCCCGGGCTCGTCGACGTGCACGTGCGTGTCGACGAGGCCGGGCAGCAGCGTCTCGTCGTCCTGCAGCTCGACCTCGTCGTGTCCGCGCATTCCCGTGCCGAGCGGCTCGATCGCGACGATGGCTCCGTCCGCGACCGCGACCTCGCATGATTCGAATCCGCCGTCGATGAGCACGCGCCGGCCGCGCACGACCAGGTCGTGCCGCAGCATCCGTTCGCTCATGACATCCCCGCCGTCAGGTGAGCCGGATCTGGCGGTTGACGTCCTTGTACAGCAGGTACCGGAAGGGCTCGGGGCCGCCCGCGTAGCAGGCCTGTGGGCAGAAGGCCCGGAGCAGCATGTAATCGCCGGCCTCGCACTCGACCCAGTCGTCGTTGAGCCGGTACACCGCCTTGCCCTGCAGGACGTAGAGCCCGTGCTCCATGACGTGCGTCTCGGCGAACGGGATCGTCCCGCCGGGCTGGAAGGTGACGATGTTGACGTGCATGTCGTGCGAGAGGTCGTCGGGGTCGACGAAGCGGGTCGTCGCCCATGCGCCGTCGGTGTCGGGCATCGCGCGCGGCTCGACGTCCTGGTCGCGCGTCACGAACGACGCCGGCACCGGCACGTCATCGACCGGCTCGTAGGCCTTGCGGATCCAGTGGAAGGTCGCAGGTTCCTCGCCCTCGTTGGCCAGTGACCACGCCGCACCCGGCGCGACGAAGGCGTAACTGCCCGGGTCGAGCACGTGCCGCTCCCCCTCGAGGACGAGCGTGACCGCGCCTGTGGTGACGAACACGACGCCCTCGACGCCGCTCTCGGGCTCGGGGCGCTCGGCTCCCCCTCCGGGTGCGATCTCGACGATCAGCTGCGCGAACGTCGTCGCCGAACCCGCGACGGGCCGCGCCAGGATCCACGACCGCGTGTCCGTGAACCCCGGAAGGTTGCTCGTGACGATGTCGCGCAGCACGCCCTTCGGGATGAACGTGTACGCGGGCTTCACCACGGCGCGATCGGTGAGGAGCGCGGTCTGCGGCGGCAGGCCGCCCTGCGGCGTGTAGTAGCTCATGCGTGCCCCTCGGTCGTGGTGTGCAGTGGACGTGCGAGCGCGGCGAGTGCTGCCAGATCGAGGCCCGCGGCATCCGTCAGCTCGTCCTCGGTGACAGCCCCGCAGGCGACGCCGCGGGACACGAACGCCGCGAGCGCGCGGGCGGTCGCGGGTTCGTCGAGGATCCCCCCCTCGACCCGGTCGACGTAGGCGCGAAGGCGTGCGACGGCCGGCGCGAAGCCCTCCCGGTAGAAGAGGACGTTGGCGACGAACCGCGGCACCAGCTGCGTAGGGTGCAGGTCCCAGCCCTGGAAGAAGCCCCGCTCCAGCGAACGGCGGGTGAGGCGTGCGCTCAGACGCCAGGCCGCGCGCACCGTGTCCGCGTCGCCCACCGGGAGGATGTTCGTCGACCCGTCTGACAGCCGCACCCCGGTCTGCGCCGCGGCGACCTGCATCACGTTCTTGGCATGGTCGGCCGCCGGGTGATCCATCGATTGGTACGCCGGGGCGATGCCGAGGGCGGCGCTGTAGTCGTACGTGCCGTAGTGCAGCCCGCTCACCCGGCCCTCCGCCGCATGGATGGCCGCGGCCAGCGGCGAGGTCCCGTCCGCGGCGAGCACGATCTGCGGCGTCTCGACCTGCATCTCGAATCGCAGGCGTCCGGTCGCGAGCCCGTGGTGCTGCTCGAGGCGGTCGCAGATCCGCGCCATCGCCTCGACCTGCGCGACGGTCGTCACCTTCGGCAGGGTCAGCCGGAGGCCGTTCGGCAGATCGCCGGCTGCGAGCAGCGTCGCCAGGAACAGATCGAGAGACCGGATGCCGCGTTCCCGCGTCGCCCGCTCGAGGCCCTTGATGCGGATCCCGAAGAAGGGCGGCGCCTCGCCGCCGGCGCCCGCCTCGAGCAGCAGCTCTGCGGCGCGTCGGACGTCGGCGTCCTCGGTCTCGTCACCCCGGTCGCCGTACCCGTCCTCGAGGTCGAGGCGCAGGTCCTCGATGGGCTCGGACGCGAGCTTCGCCGTGACGAGCCCCGCGACCTCGGCACAGAACGCCTCCGGCACTCCCAGGTCGAGGGCGACGGCCTCCATGCCGCCGTGAGCCTCGACGGCATCGCGTGCCGCGGCACCCCACTCGCGAGGCAGCCCCGGCGCGTAACGGTCGGCGGCCACGTAGACGGTGTGCACAGGCTGGCGGGTGTCGTCGTCGCCGGGGTAGGCGTCCGCGAGGAGCCGGTCGGTAGGCGCGAGGAGGCGATCGATGCCGAGGAGGTCCTGGGGCGTCAGCGCGGGCGCCGCACGATCGGGCGGTCGTGCGCCGTCGTCGGCGCGCGACAGGAGGGTGCGGTGCGGCTGCGACCCCTTCGGCACGGTCTCAGCATGCCACCCCGCGGTGCGGCGCGGGGTGAGGCGACGATGTGCGCGGCGTCAGTGGCCGCGGCGCGGCATCCGTCTCCACGGCACAGCGGCCACGACCACCGACAGGATCGCCAGCGTCGACATGAGGAGCGAGGCGCCGACCGTCGGTGCGGCCTCCGTCGGCCAGAGGGCGTCGATGAGGACCGAGGTGACGACCTGCCCGACGACGGTGCCGAGGCCGAGCAGCAGGACGCCGGTGTAGGGCACGAGGGCCGCCGCGAGGAAGATGTAGGTCACACCGATGACCCCGCCGACGTACAGCCACGGATCCGACGGGAACGAGGTCGGGGGCCCCGCGATCGCGGTGTGGATGAGCTCGGCCACGCCGAGCACCGCGGTGCCGCCGATGAAGTTCACGAGGGTCGCCGTCAGCGGCGTGCCGACGCGCTGACGCAGCCGGCCGTTGACCGCCGACTGCCACGCGATGCCCGCGCCGACGAGGAACGGCAGCACCAGGAGCACCAAGGGCGCGTGGACGCCGCCGGCGAGCGACACCGCCGCGGCGAGCACCGCGAGCGCGCCGCCGACGAGGCGCGCCGGCGTGACCGCGACGACACCGGCCGGCCCGACGCCGGCTCGGTCCAGCAGCAGCCCGCTCACCGTCTGCCCGGCGACGACCCCCACCGTGAACAGGGCCACACCGATGATGCCGACGGCGAGCGACTGCGTGGCGACCGAGAGCGCGCCGGCGACGCCGCCGCACAGCATCCAGATCGGGATCCTCCGCTCGCGCAGCCCCGTCACCAGCGCGCCGAATCCGCGGCGTCCCTGCGGCAGCGCGGCCGACAGCACCACGAGGACGATCAGCCCCGAGCCGAACGAGATCACGGCAGCGGCGAACCCGTCGCCGATGCGGACGCCGAGCTGGCCGTTGATGCGCGCCTGCACGGCGGTGAGGATGCCGATGAGTGCGGCGCCGCCCAGGCCGATCCATGCGGGCAGGCGGCGTGCGGTCACCCGATCCATCCTCTCCTGCCCGCGCGACGGGAGCCGGCCACGGGGCGCGGACCCGCGGCGACGGGTCGCCGGAAACTGGAGCCGACTACGGGACTTGAACCCGTAACCCCCGTATTACAAGTACGGTGCGCTACCAATTGCGCCAAGTCGGCAGAGCGCCCAGTCTAGCGGCGCCCGCGCGAGGACCCGATCAGGGAGCGGTCGGCGTCGGGGTCGGGGTCGGCGTCGCCTTGTAGTACGCGTCGCTCGCGATCGTCAGCACGAACTGCGCGAACTCCTTGGGGTCGTCGAGCTTGCCCACGTACTGCGTGCCGTTGACCAGCACCATCGGGGTGCCGGTCAGGGCCACACCGTCCGTGCCGGGGAGCTCCTTCAGCGCCTGCTCGGTCGCCGCCTTCGCCCACGACGCGTAGGACTGGTCCTCGATGCATGCGCGGACGACCTTGCCGCCGTCGAGCCCCGTCGCCTGCGCGAGCGTCGCGAGCTCGTCGTCGCTGAGGCCGTCGGAGTCGACCTCAGGCTGCTGGCGCAGCAGGGCGTCGTTGAACGCGAAGAAGTAGTCGGGCGAGTGCTGGGCGACGCAGGCCGCGGCGCCGGCGGCGCGCAGCGAGTACTTCGTGCCGTTCGACTTCGCGGTGAGCATGGCCACCGGGTAGTAAGTCAGAGTGGCGGCGCCGTCATCGATCCACTGCGAGAGCTGCTTCATGTTCGCGAGCTGGAACTCTCGCGAACCCGTCGAGAGGTAGTCGACGTAGACGCGGATATCGACCGCGGGCGCATCCGTAGGCGTCGAGGTGGGAGTCGGCTCGGTCTCGGGAGTCGTGCTCGCCTCGCCCTCGACGAGGCCGCCCGCGCTGGAGTCGCCGGCGACGCCCGCTCCGGTGACGTCGGTGACGACGAATCCGCCGTCGACGCCACTGGCCGGGCTCATGGTCGGCTTCGATGCGCTCGACGAGACGGTCCACGTCACCACGACGGCGATGACCGCCACGAACGCCAGGGCGACGGCGACGAGGGACGTCCGTCGGATCAGACGCGCACGCGACTGGCGCGCCTTCACCTGCTGCGCCTTCTCGCGCACGGCGTCGCGGCGCTCGCTGGGCGCGGCGTTCTGTGACTCGTCGCTCGACATGGAACCTCTCGGGGCGGAAGGGGGGCGGCGAACCGGCTAGACCATGGATTCGCACTGGCCAGGCGGGAAAGCGGCCGTCCACGATGCTAGTCAGCCACCCTGGGAAATGCCCAGACGCAAGCTCCGCGCGCGCCGTGTCATACTGTTCCTTGCGCCCGATGGCGGGCGTGCGGGTAAGCCCCCGCTCATTCCTCACTACGGATCGTCCGGCACGTACCTGCCGGTGAAGGAGAAGAGAACATGGCGTCCGTCACGTTTGACAACGCAACTCGTCTGTACCCCGGGGGCACTCGCCCCGCTGTGGACAAGCTCAACCTCGAGGTCGCCGATGGCGAGTTCCTGGTTCTCGTCGGCCCGTCGGGCTGCGGCAAGTCCACGTCGCTGCGCATGCTGGCCGGCCTCGAAGAGGTCAACTCGGGCCGCATCCTGATCGGCGACCGTGACGTCACCGACGTCCCCCCGAAGGACCGCGACATTGCGATGGTCTTCCAGAACTACGCGCTGTACCCGCACATGACGGTCGCCGAGAACATGGGCTTCGCGCTCAAGATCGCCGGCGTCGGCAAGGAGGAGCGCGCCGCTCGCGTGCTCGAGGCTGCGAAGCTCCTCGACCTCGAGGAGTACCTGACCCGCAAGCCGAAGGCCCTCTCGGGTGGTCAGCGTCAGCGCGTCGCGATGGGCCGCGCGATCGTCCGCCAGCCCCAGGTGTTCCTCATGGACGAGCCGCTGTCGAACCTCGACGCCAAGCTCCGTGTCCAGACCCGTACGCAGATCGCGTCGCTGCAGCGCCGCCTCGGCGTCACCACGGTCTACGTGACGCACGACCAGACCGAGGCGCTCACCATGGGTGACCGCATCGCGGTCCTCAAGGACGGCCTCCTCCAGCAGGTCGGCTCCCCGCGCGACCTGTACGAGAAGCCGAACAACGTGTTCGTCGCCGGCTTCATCGGCTCGCCCGCCATGAACCTGTTCCCGGCGCACATCGCCGAGGGCGGCGTGCAGTTCGGCGACAGCGTCGTCGGTGTCGAGGCCGACACGCTCGGCAAGGCGCACGGCTCGGAGGTCACCATCGGTGTGCGTCCCGAGGACATCCAGGTCGCTCCGGCCGACGGCAAGGGCCTCACGGTCACGGTCGACCTCGTCGAGGAGCTCGGCGCCGACGGCTACCTCTACGGTCACGCCGACGTCGCCGGCAAGCGCACCGACATCGTCGCGCGCGTCGACGGCCGCCGTCACCCGATCGCGGGCGACAAGGTCACGCTGGCTCCGGTCCCCGGACACGTCCACGTGTTCGACATCGAGTCGGGTGAGCGCCTCACCGACAAGGCGATCGCCGCGGCGTAACCGCTGATTCGTTCGCGACGGCGCGGGTGGGAGCTTCTTCCCCCCGCGCCGTCGCACTTTTCCAGGAGGGTTTGTGCCTGACGCCCTGAGCATCACCGCCTCGAGCGTCGATCCGGGGCTGCTGACGCTGCCGTGGTCGACCCCGCTCGGAGAGTGGCCGTCGAGCCACATCGTGTTCCTGCCCAAGGGCATCTCGCGCCACCTGGTGCGGTTCGCCAACCTCTCGGGCCGGGTGGTCGCCATCAAGGAGACGACCCAGGCCATGGCGCAGCGCGAGTACGACATGCTCGGCAACCTCGCCCGCCTGGACGTACCGTGCGTCGAGCGCGTCGCCGTGATCGCCGGGAGGACGGATGCCGCGGGCGAGCCGCTCCCCGCGGCTCTGGTGACCGCGCACCTCAAGTTCTCACTGCCCTACCGCGCCCTGTTCACGCAGGTGCTGCGCCCGGACACCGCGACGCGCCTCGTCGATGCGCTCGCGCTGCTGCTGGTCCGCCTGCACAACGTCGGCTTCTTCTGGGGCGACGTGTCGCTGTCGAACACGCTGTTCCGCCGCGACGCGGGCGCGTTCGCCGCCTACCTCGTCGACGCCGAGACCGGCGAGCTGCACGAGAGCGGCCTGACCCCGGGCCAGCGCGCGCACGACCTCGACGTCGCCCGCACGAACATCGCGGGCGAGATCATGGACCTCGAGGCCGGGGGGCGTCTCGAGGGCGGCGTCGACGCCATCGCGATCGCCGACGGCATCGTGTCGGCATACCACGCCCTGTGGGCCGCGCTCACGGACGAGGAGACGTTCCGCGCCGACGAGGCGTACCGGCTCACGGAGCGCGTCCAGCGGCTCAACGACCTCGGGTTCGACATCGGCGAGATGTCGATCCAGACGACGGCAGACGGTACCCGCGTGTCGATCCAGCCCAAGGTCGTCGACTCCGGCCACCACCAGCGGCGGCTGCTGCGCCTGACCGGCCTCGACGTCGAGGAGAACCAGGCCCGGCGCCTGCTCAACGACCTCGACGAGTTCCGCGTGCGCATCTCACGCCTCGGCGACGACGAGGAGATGGTCGCCCACGAGTGGCTCACCCGGGTGTTCGAGCCGGTCGTCAAGGCGATCCCCTGGGACCTGCGCTCGAAGCTCGAGCCTGCCGAGGTGTTCCACCAGCTGCTCGAGCACCGCTGGTACCTGTCGCAGGCCAAGGGCAAGTCGGTGCCCCTCGCGGAGGCCCTGACGAGCTACATCGACAACGTGCTGCGCCACCGCCGCGACGAGGCGACCCTCATGGGACCGCCCACCGAGACCGTGTCGCTGTCCATCATCACGTCATCCAACCCCGTGATCGACGACGACGAGGACGACATCGACTGGCGCGACCTGGTCTGAGCCCGTCTCGCGTCGCCCAGACGCCGAAAGGGTGCATCTCCGCCGGCGGAGATGCACCCTTTCGCGATTCCAGCTGTCAGTACCCGACGGTGAACCGCTTGCGGGGGTGCTGCGGGTGCTCGATCTCGTCGACGATCGCGACGGCGAGGTCTTCGCCCGAGATGTACGACTCGCCCTCGGCGTCGGTGACGATGACGTCGCCGCCGGTGCGGTACTCGCCGGTCCGCTCCCCCGGGTTGTACGCGCCGAAGCCGCCGGCCGGGTGGATGTAGAACCAGTCCAGCGACTCGGGCCCTTCCTTGAGGTCGTCGAGGATGCCGATCGCCTCGAGTGCCTCGGCCTTGTAGTCCTCGGAGAAAGAGGGAAGGTCGACGACCCGCTCGCCGCCCTCGGTGACGAGGCTGCCGCCGGCGCCGCCGATGACGCCGAGGCGGACATCCTCGGGAAGGAGCGAGGCGAGCGCCGCGATGTTCGGACGCACCAGGCCTTCCATCTCGCCGCGCGGCGCGACCGCGGACACGACCACGTCCACGCCCTCGATCTGGGCGAGGAGGTCCGGGACATCGGTCAACGACCCCTCGACGTAGATCGCCCCGGCGTGGCGCTCCGCGGGGATGCGGCGCGCGATCGACAGGACGCTGTGGCCCCGGCTCACCGCCTCGGCGACGATGTGACGGCCGGCGTATCCCGAGCCTCCGATGACGGCGATGCGTGCCATGTGCTGCCTTTCACGAGTGGTGCGCCGGCCTTCGCCGGCTCTGCAGAGGGGAACGTGCGCCGCGCGGGGTTCTTCCCGCGCGCGTCACACGCGGACTCAGGCGGGAGTGGAGCCCCGAAGGGTCGAGACCTGGTACAGCGCGACGGATGCCGCGATCCCGGCGTTGAGCGACTCAGTGGCCGACGAGATCGGGATCGACACGATCTGGTCGCACGTCTCGGTCACCAGGCGCGAGAGACCCTTGCCCTCGGAGCCGACGACGATCACGACGGGACGGTCCGCGAGCTCGAGCGCCGGGAGCGAGACGTCGCCGCCGCCGTCGAGGCCGAGCACGAACACGCCCTGCTTCTTGAAGTCCTTGAGCATCGCCGTGAGGTTCGAGGCGAGGGCGACCGGCACGCGAGCCGCGGCGCCGGCGCTCGTCTTCCACGCGGCCGAATTCACACTCGCCGAGCGGCGCTGCGGAACGATGACCGCCTGCCCGCCGAAGGCCGCGGTCGAGCGGAGGATGGCGCCGAGGTTGCGGGGGTCGGTGATGCCGTCGAGCGCGACGAACAGCGGCGTCTTGCCCTCGTCGATCACCTTCTCGAGAAGATCCTGCGGGTGGGCGTACTCGTACGGCGGCACCTTGAGCGCGACGCCCTGGTGCACGCCGTCGAAGCCCGCCATGCGGTCGAGCTCGGGACGCGTGACCTCGAGCACCGGGATGTCGCGGTGAGTGGCGATCGCGAGCATCTCCTTGACGCGGTCGTCCATCTCGACGCGCTGCGCGATGTAGAACGCGGTGGCGGGGATCTTCGCGCGCAGCGCCTCGAGCACCGAGTTGCGGCCGGTCACCGTCTCGGTGTCATCGTCCTTCTTGGCGGGACGCGACGACCGGGGCGCCGGCTGTCCCGGCTTGCCCTTGCCGCCTGCCGCCGCGTACCGGTCAGCAGCCGCCTTGCGCTTGCCGGCGGGGTGCCATGCGCGATCCTCGGCCTTGGGGGTCGGCCCGCGGCCCTCGAGGGACCGCTTGTTCTTGCCGCCCGAGCCCTTGGTGGGACCCTTGCCGCCCTTGCTTGCGCCGGGGCGCCCTGGCTTTGCCATCAGTTCTCCTTCGTGCGGGCCGCGGCCCGTCAGTTGCTCTCCGCCGGGCGAGGAGCGTCGGCGACACTCCAGTGCGTCCCGTCGGGACCGTCTTCGAGGGCGATGCCGGCCGCCGCGATCGCGTCGCGGATGCGGTCGGCCGCCGCCCAGTCCTTCTCAGCGCGCGCGACCGCGCGCTGAGTGATCATCGTCTGCACCAGCGCGTCGAGAGCGGATGCCTCGGCCGAGGCATCCGTCGACCGCCACTGCGGGTCGAGGGGGTCGATGCCGAGCACGCCCGCCATCACGGCGACGTCGGCGAACGCGCGGAGCGCCGCGTCGCGGTCACCCGCATCGAGCGCGGTGTTGCCGTCGCGCACGGTCTCGTGCAGCACGGCGAGCGCCTGGGGCACCCCGAGGTCGTCATCGAGGGCCGTCGCGAACGCGGCGGGGACCGCAGCATCCACCCGCACGTCCTCCGTCCCCCGCAGCGTGCGCAGCGCGCGCTCGAGGAAGGTGCGGATGCGCTCGAGCGCCGCCTCGGCCTCGTCGAACGTCGAGGTCGTGATGTCCAGGCTCGACCGGTAATGCGCCGCCGCGAGCGCGTAGCGCACCACGAGTGGGTCGCGCTCGCGCAGCAGGTCCTCGGCGAGGACGAAGTTGAACAGCGACTTCGACATCTTCTGCGCGCCGACCGTCACGAGGCCGTTGTGCACCCAGTACCGCGCGAAGCCGTCGCCGGCCGCCGTGGACTGCGCGAGCTCGTTCTCGTGGTGGGGGAAGCGCAGGTCGAGCCCGCCGCCGTGGATGTCGAACTCGGCGCCGAGATAGCGGCGCGCCATCGCGGAGCACTCGATGTGCCAGCCGGGGCGCCCGGATCCCCAGGGCGAGGCCCAGGTCGCCGATGCCGGCTCGTCGGCCTTGGCGCCCTTCCAGAGGGCGAAGTCGCGGGGGTCGCGCTTCCCGCGCGGATCGGCGTCGGCCGCCGGCTCCATCGCGTCGATCGACTGGTTCGTGAGCGACCCGTAGTCCGCCCACGACCGGACGTCGAAGTAGACGTCGCCCCCGGCTGGGCCCCCACGCCCGGAGGCTCGCGGCGACGCGCCAGCGGCGTCGTGAGGGGACGCGGGGACCGTGTCCGCCGCCGCGGCGTAGGCGTGACCCGCCTCGATGAGGCGCTGGATGAGCTCCTGCATCTGCGGGATCGAGGCCGTCGCGCGGGGCTCGTAGGTCGGCGGGAGGATGCCGATCGCGGTGTACGCGCGCGTGAACTCGAGCTCCATGCGGTACGCGAGCGCCCACCACGGCTCACCGTCTGACGCGTTCGCGAGCACCTTGTCGTCGATGTCGGTGACGTTGCGGACGAAGGTGACACGGCCGTACCGGTGGGTGAGCCAGCGCCGCAGGATGTCGAAGCTCAGGGCGCCGCGCAGATGCCCGATGTGAGGCCCGGACTGCACTGTCGGACCGCAGACGTAGATCGTGACGTTTCCGGGGTCGAGGGGCACGAAATCGCGCAGGGTCTGCGCCTTGGTGTCGTACAACTGAACCGTCACCGCACCAGCCTACCGGCGGGTACCGCGTCGACCCTGAGTGAGCCTGTAGAACTAAATGGTGCATGTGCTCGCCGTCCTCGCCGCCGCGCTCCTGTTCGGCACGACGGGCACGTCTCAGGCGCTCGGCCCCGCCGGCACCACTCCCCTGTCGATCGGCGTGATGCGCATGGTGATCGGCGGCACGGGCCTCGCGATCATCGCGTTCTCGCTCGCCGCACGGCACTCCCGACGCCTGCCGGCGGGTGCGGTGCGTCCGCGGTGGGGCGCCCGGCCGGTTCTGCTCATGGTGCTGACGGGCGCGTGCCTCGCGCTGTATCAGCCCCTCTTCTTCCTCGGCACGGCGCGCAACGGCGTGGCCGTGGGCACGGTCGTCGCCCTCGGCTCGGCCCCGATCCTCGCCGGCCTCCTGGAATGGGCGCTGACGCGACGGATGCCGACACCCACGTGGATGGGCGCGACCGCGCTCGCGACGATCGGCGTCGTGCTGCTGGGCTTCGGCGGCGAGGCGGGAGCGGCCGGCGGCACGGATCCCCTGGGACTGATCGGCTCCATCGGCGCGGGCGCCTCGTTCGCGGTCATCGCCAACGCGCAGCGGCGCCTGCTCGACGACGGCTGGGACCCCTTCACAGTCGTCGGGGCGATGGGCGCCAGCTCGGCGATCATCTGCGCCTTCGCTCTCCCCTTCGTCGACCTCTCGTGGCTCGGCACGACGTCGGGTGTGGTGATGGCGCTGTGGCTGGGCCTCGCGACCATCTCCATCGCTTACGTGCTGTTCACGTGGGGCCTGAGCGGCCTCACCGCGGCGACCGCCGCGACGCTCACGCTGGGCGAGCCTCTGACCGCGAGCGTGCTCGGCATCGTCGTGCTGGGCGAGCGGCTGTCGGCCCTCGCGATCGTCGGGCTCGTGGTGCTGGCTGCCGGACTCGCCCTCCTCGCGTGGGGATCCCGGTCGCCGCGCGACCCCGCGCCGTACGCCGTCGAGGCGTGAGGCCCAGCCCGACAGGAAACACGGCCGAAACCGGGGCGTGGCACACTGAGCGCGACATGCAGCGCACCATCGAGATCCGCACCGACGACCTGAGCGGCGAAGCCACCCGGCGCCTCATCGCCCTGCACCTGGCGGGGATGCACGACACGTCTCCCGCCGAGAGCGTGCACGCACTCGACATCGACGCGCTGCGGCATCCGTCTCTCTCGGTCTGGACGGCGTGGGTCGACGGCGAGCTCGCGGGCGTCGGGGCGCTCAAGGCGCTCGATGCCGATCGCGGCGAGATCAAATCGATGCGTGCGGACGACCGATTCCGCGGCACCGGCGTCGGCCGCGCCCTGCTGCGCCACATCGTCGAGGACGCCCGGCGGCGCGGCATGTCGAGCCTGTGGCTCGAGACCGGGACCACCGAGGACTTCGTGCCCGCGCGGCGCCTCTACGAGAGCGAGGGGTTCGTCTTCTGCGGTCCGTTCGAGGACTACGCGCTCGACCCGTTCTCGGTGTTCATGACGCGCACGCTCTGACGTCCGAGGGGCGTCGGTGGTCAGGCCGGGACGACGAGGGCGACGGCGAACGCGGAGACACCCTCGCCCCGCCCGGTGAACCCGAGGCCGTCGGTCGTCGTCGCAGAGACCGACACCGGCGCGCCGCCGAGTGCGGCCGACAGAGCCCGCTCGGCCTCTGCGCGGCGGGCGGAGAACCGCGGGCGGTTCGCCTGCACCTGCACCGAGACGTTGCCGACGCGCCAGCCCGCTTCCCCGAGGAGCGCGACGGTGCGGGTCAGGAACGCGCCCGCGTGCGCGCCGGCGTACTCGGGATGATCGGTGCCGAAGTGCGTGCCGATGTCGCCGAGGCCCGCGGCCGCCAGCAGGGCGTCGACGATCGCGTGCGCGACGGCGTCGCCGTCCGAGTGCCCTGACAGCGGCGCCTCACCCGGCCACTCGAGCCCCGCGAGCCACAGCGTCCCCTCGCCGCCGAACGCGTGCACATCCGTCCCGACGCCGACGCGCGGAAGCACCGGCACGCCGCCGAGGTGTGCCGCGGCGTGCGGTGCGGGCTCGGCGATCAGGTGGCGTGCGCGATCGAGGTCCGCCGCGGTGGTGATCTTGAAGGCGAGCGGATGCCCCGGCACGGCCGCGACGGCATGCCCGGCCTCGGCGACGAGGGCGGCGTCGTCGGTGAAGTCCGTCGTGGCGGCGTCATATGCCGCGTCCAGCACGTCTCGCCGGAAGCCCTGCGGCGTCTGCGCCGCGGCGAGCTCGGCGCGGTCGACAGCGGCGACGATCTCGTCGCCGGCGACGCGCTTGATCGTGTCGATGACCGGGAGCACGGGGATCGCGCCGACCGCGCCGCCGTCGATCGCCGCGATCACGCGCTCGAAGACCTCGGCGGGGGTGAGGGCGCGTGCCGCATCGTGGACCAGCACGACCTCGACGTCGGCCCACAGGGCCGCGAGACCGGCGGCCACGGAAGCCTGGCGGGTGTCGCCGCCCGCGACGACGGACATGAGCTCCCGACGATCCCCCGCGGTGGCCAGCGCCTCGCTCAGCGCGTCGCCCTCGCGCCCGGCAGGGGCGACGATCACGACCTGCGCGAGCGGGGCGGCGAAGACGCCCTCGAGGGCGTGGCGCAGGATGCTGCTCCCGTCGATGTCGACGAACGCTTTCGGCGCTCCGGCGCCCAATCGGGTGCCGGATCCGGCGGCCACCACGATGACGCCGACGCGGGGCACGGGAGTGATGCTCACCCGTTCACGCTATCGCGATCGACGGGCGGCGCTGTGCGCGTCCGGCCCCGCCGGGACCCGGTGCGCACAGCAGAACGGCGCCCCATCGGGGCGCCGTTCCAGGAGTCTCAGCTCGCGAGGACCTCGTCGAGAAGAACGCTCGCCTTCTCTTCGTCGGTCTTCTCCGCCAGGGCCAGCTCGGAGATCAGAATCTGCTTCGCCTTGGCGAGCATGCGCTTCTCTCCGGCCGACAGGCCGCGGTCCTGATCGCGGCGCCAGAGGTCGCGCACGACCTCGCTGACCTTGATGACGTCACCGGAGGCGAGCTTCTCGAGGTTCGCCTTGTAGCGGCGCGACCAGTTGGTCGGCTCCTCCGTGAAGGGAGCGCGCAGCACCTCGAAGACCTTGTCGAGGCCCTCCTTGCCGATGACGTCTCGGACGCCGACCAGGTCGACGTTCTCTGCGGGGACTTCGATGATGAGATCACCCTGCGTGACGTTGAGCTTCAGGTACTTCTTCGTCTCGCCCTTGATGATCCGGTCTTTGACCTCGATGATCGTAGCCGCCCCGTGGTGGGGGTAGACGACCGTCTCGCCAACCTCAAAAAGCATGGAGTTATGTCCTTTCGGCAACCTCCAGGATACCACAGGCGAAATACGCTAAGGTTCTCCGCCCTCCGGCCGGGGCGGTGCTCCGCGCGGCACATCGCGAGCCCCTAGAATGCTGGAGAACCGTCATCCGTCTTATGGAGGATCCGTGAACCGCCGCCTCATCGCGTCGCTGGCCATCGGGGGCGCACTCGTCCTCACGACGACCGGCTGCAGCATGATCTCGCCGCAGGCGACCACGCTCCCGTATTCCGCGGCGGAGGGGACGAACGTCCACGAGGCCGGCCCCGTCGAGGTGCGCAACGCCCAGATCGTCGCCAACGAAGACGGGTCCGAGGGCAACTTCGTCGCCGCGCTGATCAACCAGACCGAGGACTCGCACACCCTCAACATCGAGTTCGGCGAGGGCGGTCCGACGCTCACCGTGAGGGTGCCCGCGAACACGACCGTGAGCCTCGGCTCCGACGAGGACGAGCCGCTCCTCGTCGAGGACCTCGACGCCCTCCCCGGCACCGATATCACCACGTTCTTCCAGTCCGGCGACTCGGAGGGCGCGCTCGTCTCGGTGCCCGTGCTGGACGGCTCTCTCAGCTACCTCGCGCCCCTCGCTCCCTGAGCGACGCTCGCGCAGACGCGAGAAGAGGGCGCCCCATCACGGGGCGCCCTCTTCTCGTCTGCGGTGGCTCAGCCCTCGAAGCGGTAGCCGAGGCCGCGCACGGTCACCAGCATCTCCGGCGAGCCGGGGTTCTTCTCGATGCGGGAGCGGATCCGCTTGATGTGCACGTCGAGGGTCTTCGTGTCGCCGAAGTAGTCGCTCCCCCACACGCGATCGATGAGTTGGCCGCGCGTGAGCACACGGCCCGCGTTGCGCATGAGCACCTCGAGCAGCTCGAATTCCTTGAGCGGCATGTTGATTTCGCCGCCCTCGACGGCGACGGTATGACGGTCGATGTCGAGCACGACGCGACCGCCTTCCAGCACGCGGTCCTCGAGGTCGGCGTCGATCTGCGAGAACCGTCGCAGCACGGCGCGCATACGGGCGAGCAGCTCGCGGGCGGAGTACGGCTTCGTGACGTAGTCGTCTGCGCCGAGCTCGAGGCCCACCACGATGTCGACCTCGGAGTCCTTGGCGGTCAGCATGATGATCGGCACGGCCGAATTGACGCGGATCTGGCGGCACACCTCGGTGCCCGGCATTCCGGGCAGCATGAGGTCGAGCAGCACGATATCGGCGCCGCGTTCGCGGAACGCGGTCAGCGCGGTCGGGCCGTCTTCGGCGATCTCGACCTCGTAGCCCTCGCGGCGAAGGAGGTAGGCGAGCGGGTCGGCGAGGTCTGGCTCGTCCTCGACGATCAGAACGCGAGTCATGCGGGGTCTCCATTCGCGACGGATGCAGGGTTCTGTCCGCCGGCAGGACCGACGGGAGTCTTGGGCGCAGCGGCCTTGGCCGCGCGGGCGGGTGCCGCAGGCTTGGCCGCGCGGGCGGAAGCGGCGGGCTTCGCCGCGGGTGCGGCCGGAGCGATCTTCGCGACCGGCGTGCTCTTCGCGGCCGGAGCGGCGGCAGACGCAGACGGTGCCGAGACGGCGGCGGGCGCAGCCCCAGCGGCGAGCCCAGCCTCGGCGGTCACGTCAGCGGCCGGCCGCTTCTTCTTGCGCCCGCGCTTGGGCGCCGGTTCGAGGTCGGGCGCGTCGATCTGGGGCAGGCGGATGGTGAACGTGGATCCGCGACCCGGGCGCGACCACAGCCGCACCTCGCCGCCGTGCCGCTGCACCGCGTGCTTGACGATGGAGAGCCCGAGCCCGCTGCCGCCGGTGCGGCGGGCGCGCGCGGGGTCGGACCGATAGAAGCGCTCGAAAACGCGGTCCTGCTCGCCCTCGGCGATGCCGATGCCGCGGTCCGTCACGGCGATCTCGACGACGCGGTCGACGGCCTTGATCCCGACGCCGACGCTCGAGCCGCGCGGAGAGTACGCGATGGCGTTCGCGATCAGATTGCCGACGGCTTCGCTCAGCACCTGTGCATCGCCATGCACGTAGAGGCCGCGCGCACCGCCGCGCATCACCTCGACGCCGGCGGAGTCCGCCTGGATCGCGTGCGCGTCGAGGGCCGACGCCACGACCTCGTCGATCGAGACGTCCTGCTGCGTGAGCTCGTCCGCAGCCTGCAGCCGGGACAGGTTCATGATGCGCGAGGTCAGCAGCGCGAGCCGGTTGGCCTCCGCCTGCAGCCGCGTCGCGAAGATCCGCACCTGCGGCGGATCGTCGGCGGCCGACTCGATCGCCTCGGCGAGCAGGCTCACCGCACCGACGGGCGTCTTGAGTTCGTGGCTCGTGTTCGCCACGAAGTCGCGCCGCATCTCCTCGACGCGTTCGCGCTCCGAGATGTCTCGCAGCACGAGGAGGGTGAGCCGGGGCGAGATGCGCGACGCGCGCACGGCCACGAGGCGGGGCTCGGCCGGCGGAGCGCCACGGCGCAGCCGCATCGTCTCCGTCGCACTCGCCTCGGTGACCTCGGCGTCGGTGGTCCGCACGCGGCGTGCAAGGGTCCGCAGCTCGTCGGTCGGCAGCGTGCCGCCTTCGAGCAGCTCGAATGCCGCGGCTGCGGAGGAAGCCGCCAGCACCGTGAACGACGCGTCCACCACCACGGCGGCGTCGTCCATGCCGTGAAGGACGCCGCGCACGCCGTCGGGGATCTCGATCGACCCTTCGGCATGCGCGCGGTCACGCGCCCGCATCGACGCGACGACGACGGCGGAGATCGAACCGCCGATGATGATCCCCGCGAGGAGGGCGAGCAGCGCGAGCTGCGTCGTATCCATGTCTCAAGCGTAGGGGCACGTCGCGCGGGACAATGGACCGTGACGGGGACCCGGGCACCCGCGCCCGGTACTGTTCACCACGGGGGCACTGTCCGTTAACCTTCGCTGACGACAATCGGCCGGGCGCGGGCGAAAGCTCCCCCCATCCATGAAAGGTGCGTCGGAATGCGCGAAGTCTTCCACCAGTCCCTCGAGGACGTGCAGGGCCGTCTCGTCGAGATCGCCGAGCTCGTCACGATCGCCATTGACAAGGCGACGCGGGCGTTCGGAACGAGCGATGTCGCGCTCGCGGAGGAGGTCATCGAGGCCGACGCGGTCATCGACGAGAAGGCCGTCGAGCTCGACGAGCTCGCCATCGAGATCCTGGCCCGCCAGCAGCCGGTCGCCCGCGACCTGCGCATCGTCGTCAGCGCGCTGCGCATGAGCGCGTCGCTCGAGCGCATGGGCGACATCGCCGAGCACATCGCCCAGCTCACCCGCATGCGGTTCCCCGAGCGGGCGATCCCCAAGGGCCTCAAGTCCACGTTCCTCAAGATGGGCGAACTCGACGTCGAGGCGGCACGCCAGCTCACCGAGCTGCTGCGCACGCAGGACGGCGACCTCATCGACGAGATCCGCAACGCCGACGACAAGCTCGACGAGCTGCACGTCTCGGTGTTCGAGAAGGTGCTCAGCGACAGCTGGCAGGGCGATCCGTCCGCCACTGTCGATGCCACGCTCGCCAGCCGCTACCACGAGCGCTTCGGCGACCACGCGGTCTCGGTCGCGAAGAAGGTCGCGTACCTGTCGACCGGGGACTGGACGTCGAGCACCGACACGATCGACGTCGTCGCCCCGGCTCTGTAAAGCCCGTCACGCGGCCTGCAGCTGGGGAGCTGCCGCTGCGAAGGCGAAGAAAAGGAAGAGCGGATGCCTCGTGGGGAGGCATCCGCTCTTCCGTCGTTTCTTCAGATCAGGCCTTGCCCTGGTTCGCGACCGCGGCAGCGCCGGCGGCGGCGGCCTCGGGGTCGAGGTACTCGCCCGGCCCGAGGGGCTCGAGGTTCTCGTCGAGGCGGTACACCAGCGGGATGCCCGTGGGGATGTTGAGCTCGGCGATGTCGGCGTCGCTGATGCCGTCGAGGTGCTTCACGAGGCCGCGCAGCGAGTTGCCGTGCGCCGTCACGAGCACGGTCTTGCCGGCCTTGAGGTCGGGAACGATGTCGCTGTGCCAGTAGGGCAGCATGCGGTCGATGACGATCTTGAGCGACTCGGTGTCGGGAACCTCGCCGTCGATGCCGACGTAGCGGGGGTCGCCGACCTGGCTGTACTGGTCGTCGGCGGGAAGCGGCGGCGGCGGCACGTCGAACGAGCGGCGCCACAGCATGAACTGGTCGTTGCCGAACTCCTCGAGGGTCTGCGCCTTGTCCTTGCCCTGCAGAGCGCCGTAGTGGCGCTCGTTGAGGCGCCACGAGCGCTTGACGGGGATCCAGAGGCGGTCGGCCGCGTCGAGGGCGATGTCGGCGGTCTGGATGGCGCGGCTGAGCACGGAGGTGTGCAGCACGTCGGGAAGGATGCCGGACTCGGCGAGCAGCTCGCCGCCGCGCTGGGCTTCGGCCTTGCCCTGGTCGGTGAGGCGGACGTCGACCCAGCCCGTGAACTGGTTGGTCTTGTTCCACTCGCTCTGGCCGTGTCGGAGGAGGATCAGCGTGTAGGGCGCGGTCATGCGCCCCATGATATCGGCGCCGGGTGCTGCCCCCGGATGCTGTGACGGGCCGGGCTGGCATCATGGAGGCATGGCGCGGGGACCGGTCGGGCAGATCACGCGCGGCACCACCGGCACCAACCGGCTGCGACGCGTGGACCGCTGGATCGCGCCGCATCCCGCGCTGCGCCGCGCCGTCGATCCGCTCGTCGTGGACCTGGGCTACGGCGCGAGCGGCGTGACGGCGCTGGAGCTGTACGCACGCCTGGTCCGCGCACGGCCGGACGTCGAGGTGCTCGGCCTCGAGATCGATCCCGCGCGCGTCGCGCGGGCGCGGGCCCAACTGGAGCAGGTGCGCGCGGGAGGCACGTCGTTCGCCCCCGATGCACACGTGTCCTTCGCGCGCGGCGGCTTCGAGGTGCCCATCCCCGGCGGGCGCCGCCCGGCGATCGTGCGGGCGTTCAACGTGCTGCGGCAGTACGACGAGTCGGAGGTCACGGCCGCGTGGGCGACGATGTGCGCGCGCCTCGCGGCGAACGGCCTCCTCGTGGAGGGCACGTGCGACGAGATCGGCCGCATCGCGACCTGGGTCGCGCTCGACTCCGACGCCGTGCCGCGCACGCTCACGGTGTCGCTGCGGCTGGCCGGGCTGCAGCATCCGTCCATCGCCGCGGAGCGGCTCCCGAAGGCCCTCATCCACCGCAACGTCCCCGGCGAGCCCGTGCACGCGTTCCTCGCGGCCCTCGACGCGGAGTGGGAGCGCGCAGCGAGCGTGTCGCCCTTCGGTCCGGTGCATCGCTGGCGCACGGCCCTGTCGGCGCTGGTCGACGGCGGCTGGCCGATCCTCGAGCGGTCGCGCTGGCGCCTCGGCGAGGTCACCGTGCCGTGGGATGCCGTGGCCCCGCGCTGAGCCGCGGCGTGCCGTCCGTCACACGCGGGGCAGCACCGCCCGCGCCTCGGCGGAGGGCATGCCGGTCGCGGTGAGGAGGTCGACCGCGAACGGCCGCATCGCGGTGATGAGGTTCTGCTCGCCCTGCGAACCGTCGGGGAGGATCTGCGCCGGGTCGAGGCGCACGGCGACCGCGCGCACCGCCTCACGTGCGGCCGGCTGCAGCGAGATGTCGTCGAGGCTCTCCCCCACCAGCTCCGCGGCGCGCATGAGCTCGGCGAGCACCTCGGCGGGCACCGGACGTCGCTGGCCGTCATCGCAGAGGTACACCGCTCGACGGGCGACGACCCGGAGGTTGCGGGTGGCGAAGTCCATCGCCTGCAGCACGGCGTGGTGCCGGCGCAGCTCGGCCCGCTGCGGGCGCAGCCACGGCGAGAACCCGGCGACGGCGAGGCCGGAATCCAGTGAGGCGCGCCACTCGTCGATGCGCGGGGCGATCGCCCGCGCCTTCTCGAGACCGCGGGCGGCCCGGAGCGCATCGCCCCGACGCAGCGCCTGCACGATGGTGCGCGCCGCGGCGTCCGCGGCCGCGAAGACCGCGTGTCCGTCGCGCGCCTCCTCCCTGCGGGGATTGCGCGGGATGAGCGCGGTCACGGCCAAAGCGGCGACGCCGCCCACCGCGCCGTCGATGAGCCGCGAGAACGGCTCCGTCGCCGGCAGGGACATGACGATGCACGCCTGGACGCCCGCCATGATGGCGAACGGCGGATAGGGCGAGAGGAACCGCGCGACCAGCAGCGTCACCCCGAGAGCGAGCGCGAGCTGCCACCAGCCGGGTCCGACGACCACGACGAAGCCCTCGGCGACGAGGATGCCGACGAGCATCCCGACCACCGTCTCGAGCACGCGCCGGGGCCGGGCGTCGCGCACGAGACCCAGACTGGTGATGGTGACCGTCGCGGCGAGCAGCGGCGCCGGATGCCCGACGACGTAGTGCGCGAAGGCCCACGCCGCGGTCGCGGCGACCGTGATCTGCACGATGGCGAGCGCCGAGCCGCGCACGCGCGACAGCTGCGGACGCAGATCGAGCCGGGCGCGCCAGCCCGTGGGGACGACCTGGGTGATCGCGGCGGTCTCGCCGTCGCCGCTCACCGCCGGGTCCCCTACTGGGCCGCCGCGCGGCGCGACAGCCGCGTGATCCGAGGCACGTTCGCCGTGGCACCGGCGTCCGGCGGAACGACGACCTCCTGCGCCGCGGCGACCGGGCCGTCGGCGGTGTCCACCGTCAGCGGGGCGTCGACGGGCGTCGTGCGGCGCACGATGGCGAGCGCGATCGGACCCTCTTCGTAGTGCAGCGCCGCCGACGTCACGATGCCGACCTCGGTGTCGCCGAGGCGCACCGGCGCACCGTGCTCGGGCAGCACGCTGCCCGAGCCGTCCAGCTGAAGAGCAACGAGGCGCCGCGGCGGGTGCCCGAGGTTGTGCACCTTGGCGATGGTCTCCTGCCCGCGGTAGCAGCCCTTGTCGAGGTGCACGGCGGTGCGCAGCCAGTCGAGCTCGTGGGGCAGCGCGCGCTCGTCGACGTCCGTCGTCCATCGCGGGCGCCAGGCGGCGACGCGAAGGGCATCGACCGCGGTCAGGCCTGCGAGCTCCAGCTCGCCGCGGGCCGCGGCATCCGCGATCCGCGTCTCCTCGTCGCGTGTCACGATCGCCTCGGCCCAATCGCGATCGGCGCCGGGGTGCGGCTCGACGGGCGCGTAGGCGTGACCGCCGGGCGTGACCGACGGCCACGGGTCGCGCCACACGAGCGGCACTCCGGCGGGGGCCGCCGGCGAGATGCGGTCGAGGGCAGCGGTCGTGCCGCCGATCACGGCGTACTCGTCGTCGGCGACGCGCGGGTCGACGCGCAGACGGAACCGCATCTTGCGGAGCCAGTCGTACAGCCCCTCGACGTCGGCGCGATCGGCGATGAGCCAGGTGGTCTCTCCGTCATCGACGACGGATGCCGCGTGCTCGACGTGTCCTTGCGGGTCGAGGATCAGCAGCTCCGTGCCCACGCCGGGGTCGAGTCGGGTCAGCGCCTGCGACGACAGCGAGTCGAGCCAGGTCAGGCGGTCCTCACCGGGGACGGCGATGACGGCGCGGTCGGCGCGGGGCGCGAGCGCGGCTCCGGCGGCGAGACGGCGCTGCTCGAGGAGCGGGTTGCCGACGTGCTGCAGCCCGGTGCCGTCGACGACGGCGCCGGGAACAGCGGCGAACGAGGCGGCCATCACTCGGCCCGCGCGAGTCGTGCCGACGCGTGGGCGCCGAGCTCGAAGCCGAGGGCCGCGATGTCCCACGCCCACAGCAGGTGGCCGTCGACGAGCCCGTACATGCGGGTCGCGGCCGCGTACGACTTCGCGCCGGCGGGCCGCACGACGGCATCGGTCGCGATGTCGATGCGAGGACCCTTGATCTGGCCGAGGTAGAGCTCGCTCACGCCGTCGGCGTGCACGAGCGCGGCCTCGAGATCGAAGCCGCCGTCGGCGTTGCGCAGCTGCTCGATGTCGTCGGCGGTGCGGACGACCGGTGCGGCGAGCGCGGGAAGCAGCCCGGGTCCGGCGTCGGCGTCGGTCGCGGTGAGTGCGAGGCGCCAGTAGCCGAGCTCGGCCACGAGACGCGTGCGCTTCTCGGGGTCCTCCGCGTCATGCAGCCACGCGTCGGCCGAGTAGTTCAGGTAGTCGCCGCCGTCATGGCTGAAGCTCACGCGGTGGGTGAACTCGCCGGCGTAGGCGTGGTCCCCGTAGTCGATGACGCCGGTGCCCTCCCACACTCCGATGAGCCACGACAGCGGGACGAGCTCCGCCGGAAGGTCGGTCGGGATGTCGAGCACGACCGGACCCGTCAGCGCTGGCCGCGGTAGAGGTTCTTGACGACGACGGCGGAGACGAAGACGATCGCCAGAGACGCCAGACCGAGCAGGCCCACGAAGAACAGTTCGAGCGCGACGGTATCCATACGAGCGAGTCTAGCCGGGAACGAGAGCGGCAAGTCCGAACCCCAGGCTGATGACGCCCATCACGAGGGCGGCACCGAGGACGCTCGCCGCGACGCGCTCGGTGAACCCCTGGGACCGGCCCGACCAGAGCTGGACCGCGAACCCCGCGATGAGGCATCCGCCCAATCCGACGCCCAGCCACGCCGCACGCCAGTCCGGCGTCGCGAAGATGCCGACGACGATCGCGATCACGGCCGCGAGCACCCACACGGCGACGATGCCGCCGAATGTGCGGCGGGGGGCGAGTTCAGGCACGGCCACGCGTCCCATCATCGCGCAACAACCCGCGCGGCGCACGCGCTGCCGCGCGGGTGGTGTGCGTGTCGACGGAGGACATGCGGGCCGAGCGGCTCTCCCCCACGCCCTACACTGGGGTTCGCGGCGCACCCCCCTGCGCCGGGAAGGCGATCCATTGGCACAGCTCCTGGTTCTCAGTTCCACACACGGAGGCGGCCCCGTCCTGCCCTCGCTCGAACTGCTGAGCCACCGCGTGCGCCTGATCCCCGCTGAGCCCGCCCAGCTCGTCAACGCGCCGAGCGCCGACATCATCTTCGTCGACGCGCGCGTCGACCTCGTCGGCGCCAAGTCGCTGTGCAAGATCCTCAACACGACGGGCCTGGACGCACCGCTCCTGCTCATCGTGACCGAGGGCGGCCTGACCGCCGTCTCTCCCGACTGGGGCGTCGACGACGTCATCCTCTTCACCGCGGGCCCCGCTGAGGTCGACGCCCGCATCCGCCTCGCCGTCGGCCGGCAGTCGGCAGAGCAGGTCTCGACGCGCATCCAGACCTCGGGGATCACGATCGACGAGTCCTCGTACTCGGCCAAGGTGCACGGTCGTCCGCTCGACCTCACGTACAAGGAGTTCCAGCTCCTCCACTTCTTCGCGACGCACCCGTCACGCGTCTTCACCCGCGAGCAGCTGCTGAGCGAGGTGTGGGGCTACGACTACTTCGGCGGCACCCGCACGGTCGACGTGCACGTCCGGCGCCTGCGCGCCAAGCTCGGCGACATGGAGCAGCTGATCGGCACCGTGCGCAACGTGGGCTACCGGTTCAACGTCTACGAGGACGAGCCCGAACCCGCGCCCCGCGAGCGCACCGACGCCTGATCGGGGCGGCGCCTCGCCGTCCACGGGCCCGGGACTTCGTTCACACTCTCGTCACGTCACCCTGCAATGATGAAGGGATGATCGAACCCGAGGTGCTCGACGCCGGCCTGGGCGATGCGGACGACGACGACTTCGACCTGTCCGAGGTCTTCGACTCGCAGCTTCCCGACCACCGCTACCTGGATCGCGAGCTGAGCTGGCTCGCGTTCAACCAGCGCGTGCTGGAGCTCGCGGAGGATCCCCATCTGCCGACGCTGGAACGGGCGAACTTCCTGGCGATCTTCGCCAGCAACCTCGACGAGTTCTTCATGGTGCGCGTGGCAGGCCTCAAGCGCCGCATCGTCACGGGCCTCGCCCTTCCGACGAACGTGGGGCGCTCCCCCGCGGACGTGCTCGCCGACATCTCGGCCGAGGCGCACAAACTGCAGCTGCGACACGCCGAGGTGTGGACCGCCCTCGTGAAGCCCGCGATGGCGGAGGCCGGGATCGAGGTCGTCTCCTACGAGTCGCTCGACCCCTCCGAGCGCGAGGCGCTGTACGACTACTTCCAGGCGCAGGTGTTCCCGGTCCTCATGCCGCTCGCGGTCGACCCGGCTCACCCGTTCCCGTACATCTCGGGGCTCTCGCTCAACCTCGCTATCCGCATCCGCAGCGCCCGCACCGGGCGCCAGGAGTTCGCGCGCCTCAAGGTGCCGCCGATGCTCCCGCGCTTCGTCGAGCTGCCGCCCGTCCAAGGCGCCGTGCGCTACCTGCCTCTCGAGGACCTCATCTCGAACCACCTCGACGACCTCTTCCCGGGGATGGAGGTGCTCGACCACCACGCCTTCCGCCTCACGCGCAACGAGGACGTCGTGATCGAAGAGGACGAGACCGAGAACCTCATCCAGGCGCTCGAGGCCGAGCTGCTGCGGCGCCGCTTCGGCCCGCCGATCCGCCTCGAGATCACCGACGACATGGACGACGTGACCCTCGACCTCCTCCTCAGGGAGCTCGACATCACGCAGCAGGAGGTCTACCGCCTCCCCGGCCCGCTCGACCTGCGCGGTCTCTTCGACCTCGCGCGCATCGACCGGCCCGACCTGCACTACAAGCCCCACCTGCCGACGACCGCTCTGGCCTTCCAGCCCGGCGACAACAACGAGCGCCCCGACATCTTCGCTTCGATCCGCAAGGGCGACGTGCTCGTGCACCACCCGTACGAGTCGTTCGCGACGAGCGTGCAGGCCTTCCTCGAGCAGGCGGCCAAGGATCCGCACGTCCTCGCCATCAAGCAGACGCTGTACCGCACGTCGGGCGACAGCCCCATCGTCGAAGCGCTGATCGACGCCGCCGAGGCGGGCAAGCAGGTGCTCGCGCTCGTCGAGATCAAGGCCCGCTTCGACGAGGCGAACAACATCGTGTGGGCGCGCAAGCTCGAGAAGGCCGGCGTGCACGTCGTGTACGGCCTGGTGGGCCTCAAGACCCACTGCAAACTCGCCCTCGTCATCCGCGAGGAGGGCGGCGTGTTGCGCAGCTACAGCCACATCGGCACGGGCAACTACAACCCCAAGACGAGCCGCATCTACGAGGACTTCGGCCTCTTCACCGCCGACGACCAGGTCGGTCGCGACCTCACCCGCCTGTTCAACGAGCTGAGCGGCTACGCGATCGAGAAGAAATTCAAGCGCCTGCTCGTCGCGCCGCTGCACCTGCGCAAAGGCCTCCTCCGCCTCATCGACAAGGAGCGGCGCAACGCGCTGGCCGGCAAGCCCGCCGGCATCCGCATCAAAGTCAACTCGATGGTCGACGAGCAGATCATCGACTCCCTCTACCGGGCGAGCCAGGCCGGTGTGAAGGTGGAGGTCTGCGTCCGCGGCATCTGCTCGCTGAAGCCGGGCGTCGAGGGGATGAGCGAGAACATCACGGTGCGCTCGATCCTCGGCCGCTACCTGGAGCATTCGCGCATCTTCGTCTTCCACAACGATGGCGACCCCATCGTGTACATCGGCAGCGCCGACATGATGCACCGCAACCTCGACCGCCGCGTCGAGGCCCTGGTCCGCGTGTCGACGCCGGCGCACGTCAAGGAGATCAACGACCTCTTCACCCTGTCGATGAGCGACTCGACGAGCTCGTGGCACCTCGGCCCGGACGGCGAATGGGTGCGGCACAATGCGGACGACGAGGGCAAGCCGCTCCTCGACCTCCAGGACCGCTCGATGGTCAATGTGCAGCGCCGCCGGCGGGCGCGGGCGGTGCGATGACCGAGACGGCCGTCTACGCGGCCGGGGGCGTCGTCTGGCGTGTCGTCGACGGCAAGCTGCGCGTGCTCCTGATCCACCGCACGAAGTATCGCGACCTCACCCTCCCCAAGGGCAAGGTCGACCCCGGCGAGATGCTCGCCGAGACCGCGGTGCGCGAGATCCACGAAGAGACCGGCATCCGCGTCGCCCTCGGCGTGCCGGTCGGGGTGTCGCGCTACCGGCTGCCCAGCAAGCGCACCAAGATCGTCCATTACTGGGCGGCTGAGGCGACGGATGCCGCGATCCGCGGTTCTGCGTTCGTGCCGAACAAAGAGATCGCGGCGATCGAATGGGTCTCGCCGAAGAAGGCGCTGAAGCGGCTCAGCTACCCCGTCGACACCGAGATCATGGAGAACTTCCTGCGCCTGGTCGACGAGGGCGTGCTGCGCACGTTCCCGATCGTCGCCCTGCGGCACGCCAAGGCCGTCACCCGCGAGGAGTGGGAGGGGAAGGATGCCGCGCGGCCCCTGGCCGCGCGCGGGCGCCGGCAGGCGGCCTCCATCGTCGGCCCCCTTCTCGCGTTCGGCGTCCGGAGGATCGTGTCGAGCCCGGCCGCCCGCTGCGTCAAGACCGTCGCACCGCTGTCGGCGGCCATCGGGCGCGAGATCGACACGACCAAGCTCATCAGTCAGGACGCGTGGGAGGACGGCAAGTCGGATGCCCGCACGGTGATCGGCGAACGGGTGCGCTCGCGCAAGCCTGCGGTGCTGTGCAGCCATGGCCCGGTGCTCCCCGACATCCTCAGCGAGCTCGCCCTGGCGACGGGCACGCTGCGCGGCTCCTACCTCGGCAGCGCCTCGGCCCTCGAGCCGGCGGCGTTCTCGGTGGTGCACCTCTCGGTCGAGAACCCGGGCTCGGGCATCGTCACGATCGAGACGCACGAGCCGAAGGTGTGATGGCGCCCGCGCGGTCGATCGTCGACATCGCGTGGGTCGAGGTGCCGCCCGGCGAGCCGCGACGCGCGCACGCGTGGCGACTGCTGCGGGCGATGCTGCCCGCCGACGCCGAACTGAGCAATCCGTGCCCGCGCTGCGGCGGACCGCACGGCCCGGTGGCCGTCTCGCACGCGTCGTTCCTGGCCGGCGTCACGTACGCGGGCGGGTATGCGATCGCGGCCGTGGCGGCGACGCGGGATGCTGCGGCCCTCGGCGTCGACGCCGAGCCCGAGCACGACGCGCGCCGCGACGCGGCCGGCATGTCCGGCGTGCTCGGCGACGGCGAGGCGAGCGTCCGGGAGTGGGTCCGCGTCGAGGCCGCGCTGAAAGCCGACGGCCGGGGACTGCGCGTGGAGCCCTCGACGGTGGTCGTGGCCCCGACCGCGGACGGCTGGACGGCGACCGTCTCCGACGGGGAGGTCTTCGCAGGATGGGATGCGGCCGGGCCGCCGGGCATCCTCGTGAGCGTCGCGGTCCTCAGTCCCGGGAGCCCGGGAGTCTGAGCCACCGTCGCACCGCAGGTGCCGGCGGGCGGGGCGGCAGCGGCGGGAGAGGCGCTGCGTCGAGCCACGTCGCGAGGAGCTCGACCGCCGCCGGGCCGGCGACGCGGGCGACGCAGTCGCGGAACGCCTCGGTGGTGGCGAGCGCGTGCCGGTGCTCGCGCACCCACGTGTGGAGGAGATCGGCGAACACCTCTGCCCCGACCGTGCGGCGCAGCGCCTCCAGCGTGAGCGCGCCGCGCTTGTACACGCGGTCGTCGAACATGAGCACGGGGCCAGGGTCCGAGATGACGAGGTCCTGCGGCAGTGCCCGCAGACGCGCATGGTGCTGGTCGGCGAGCGTCGCGATGTCGTCGCCGCCTGAGGCCTCCGACCACAGCCACTCGGCGTAGCACGCGAATCCCTCGTTGAGCCAGATGTCGCGCCACCGCTCGACGCCCACGCTGTTGCCGAACCACTGGTGAGCGATCTCGTGCGGCACCAGGCGCGCGGCCTCCGGCTCGAAGTGGTTCGCGCCGAACACGACGAGTCCCTGCGCCTCGAGGGGAATCTCGAGGGGGTCCGCGGTGACGACCACCGTGCAGCCCTCCTGCGGGTACGGCCCGAACGCCTCCTCGAAGCACTCGAGGATGCGCGGGACGTCGGAGAACCACCGCCGGGCGGCGGTGACGAGCGCGGCCGGGGCCATCAGCCGCACGGGTCCGATCGCGCTCTCGCGGTACGGGCCGATGTGGACGGCGGCAAGGTAGGTCGCGGTCGGCACCTCCGACACGAACTCCCAGCGGGTGCGCCCGCCGATGCGGACCGGCGGGTGCGGGACCCCGGTCGCCGCGACCGTGTACTCCGGATCCGTCGTGATCGCGATGCGGAACTTCGCCCGGTCGTCGGGGCGGTCGTTGCAGGGGAACCAGGTCGGCGCGCCGACCGGCTGCGACGCGACGAGCACGCCGTCCTCCAGCTCTTCCCACCCGATCGTGCCCCACCGCGAGCGCCGGGGCCGCGGTGCGCCCGCGTAGCGCACCTCGATGGAGAACTCCTCGCCCACCTCCAGGGCCTGAGGCGGCGTGATCCGCAGGGCCGAGGCATCCTGTGCGAACTTCGTCCGCGCGTCGCCGTCCAGCCGCACCCGCGACGCGCGCAGGCCGATCAGGTCGAGTCGCACCGAGCGCGTCCGCTGGGTCGCGACCGCGTTGACGAGCGCGGTGCCCTCGAGCCGGTTCGTGTGCACGCGGTAGCGCAGGTCGAGGTCGTACGAGACGACGTCGAACGAGGCGTCGCCGCTGCGCGGCGTATACGGATCGGGGCCGATCACGACGTCGACTGGTACGCGCGCACCTTGACCGCGCGCCACGGTCCGATCGGGTTGCCGCTCCAGCGGGAGCCGACGGGCACGCTCTCGCCGCGCATCACGAGCGAGGCGGGGCCGACGGTCGCGTGGGCGCCGATCGAGGCGGCCGGAAGGATCACGCTGTGCGGTCCGAGCGTCGCACCGGGTTCGAGTTCGACGGTGTCCATGCTCATGATTCGATCATGGAACAGGTGCGTCTGCACGACGCACCCGCGGTTGACCGTGGATGCCTCACCCAGCGTCACGAGGTCGGGCTCGGGCAGCCAGTAGCTCTCGCACCACACGCCGCGCCCGATGCGGGCGCCGAGGCTGCGCAGCCACACGGCGAGCGCGGGCGTGCCGGCGGCGGCGCGCGCGAACCACGGGGCCGCGAGCATCTCGGTGAAGGTGTCCGACACCTCGGTGCGCCACACGAAGCTCGACCACAGCGGCTGCTCCCCCGCGCGGATCGGGCCGACGAACAGCCACTTGGCGGCGGTGGAGATGCCCGCGGCGACCGCGCCCGCGGCGAGGAGCACGAACCCCGACAGCAGGAAGGTGATCCACGGGCCGACGGTGTCGACGAGGGCGGCGAGGGCGAACAGCACGAGCAGGCCCAGGCCGCACGTGACGACGACGGGGATGAAGCGGCAGAGCTCCCACAGCGACCGCGCGACCCGCAGCGAGGTCGGCGGGTTGTAGGTGCGGCTCGCATCGCTCTCGTTCGGCTGCCGGCGCAGGCGTGTGGCCGGCGAGCCGAGCCATGACGATCCGGCCTTCGCCTTCACCGGTGCGGCGGAGAGCACGGCGACGAGGCCGTCCTTCGGCACCGTGTGACCGGGCGAGGCCATGCCGGAGTTGCCGAGGAACGCGCGCTTGCCGATGCGCACCTCGCCGAGGCGCAGCCATCCGCCGCGCATCTCGTACGAGGCGACCATCGTGTCGTCGGCCAGGAACGCGCCGTCCTCGATGCGGGTCATCGCCGGGATGAGGAGGACGGTGGATGCCTCGACGTCGTGTCCGACCCGCGCACCGAGTAGGCGCAGCCACACCGGGGTGAACAGGCTCGAGTAGAGCGGGAAGAGGATCGTCCGCGCGGAGTCGAGCAGGCGTTCGGTGGTCCAGGCCTGCCACCCGATGCGGCTGCGCACGGCGTGCGTGCCCTCGTGGAGCCCGATCGCGGCGAGGCGGACGCCCAGCAGGACGGCGCCGGCATAGACGATCCCGGTCACGAGCACCGCGGGCACGAGCCACACGAGCGCCGCGCCGAGGGCGCTGCCGAGGTCGGGAGCGCCGCGCATGCCGATCGCGAGGACCACGGCCCCGACGGCGAAACTCACGATGGGGAGGAGCCCCAGGGCCACGGCCGAGGCCGCGTACGCCCACAGCCACCGGCGCGCCGCCCGGGGACGCTCGGT
Organism: Microbacterium sp. C23T; assembly: GCF_053345975.1. Taxonomy (NCBI): domain Bacteria; kingdom Bacillati; phylum Actinomycetota; class Actinomycetes; order Micrococcales; family Microbacteriaceae; genus Microbacterium; species Microbacterium sp. C23T. Next base: position 110,458 of record NZ_JBKFBD010000014.1, read on the forward strand.
GGGCCACCCCTCGGACGTGCCGCCGACCCGCACAGCCGGCGAGCCGGCCCACGACTGGTTCGCGCGCACGCGGCCGAAGACGGCGGAGCCCGGCGCGATCTCGGCGCGCTGGCCGATCCGCGTGCCGGGAGCGAGCGTGCTGCGCGTGCCGACGGTGGCGTCGGCGCCGATGCGCACCTCGCCGATGCGCACGAGGTCGCCGTCGATCCAGTAGCCGCTGAGGTCGACCTCCGGCTCGATCGAGGCGCGATCGCCGATCTTCAGCATCCCGGTGATCGGCGGCAGCGTGTGCATGTCGACGTCCGCGCCGATGCGTGCGCCGAGGGCGCGCGCGTAATACGAGACCCAGGGCGCGCCGGCCAGCCCCACGGCGTCGACCTGATCCGAGATCTGCTCGGCGAGCCAGAGCCTCAGGTGCACCGAGCCGCCGCGCGGATAGTCCCCGGGACGCAGTCCCGCGAGGAGAAGGCGAGCGGATGCTGCGGCGATCGCCATGCGGCCGAACGGCGTGGCGAAGAGCACGAGGCCGATGACGAGCACCCACCATGGCGCCGAGGGCAGGGCCTCGAATCCGGGGAACAGCTGGAGGATGGCCCCGGCCGTCAGCAGATAGAGGAGCCAGCGGACGCCCGAGAGGATGAACAGCGGGGCGCCGAGGAGCGACTGCACCCACTGCGTGGCACGGGGCGTGGGCTCCGGCATCCGGAATTCCCCCGCCTCCTCTCGCGAGAGGAACGGCTGCAGCGCCTTGGCCATCGCCCCGAGGCGCGGCACGTCGTAGATGTCGGCGACCGAGAAGTCGGGGACGCGCGCACGGATCCGCGAGACCAGCTGCGCCGCCGCGAGCGAGCCGCCGCCGAGGTCGAAGAAGTCGGCCTTGCGATCCGGGACCGGAAGGCCGAGCACCGCCTGCCACTGGTCGGCGAGCCAGGCTTCGTCGGGGCTCAGGTCGGCGCGGGGGATGTCGAGGTCGGGCAGCGGCCACGGCAGGGCGGCGCGGTCGACCTTGCCGGAGGTGCGCACCGGCAGGTCGGGCACGACGGCGAGGAGCGGCATGACGCCCGCGGCCAGGCGTTCGGCGAGGTGGCCGCGGGCGGCGGCGCGGTCGAGCTCGCCGTCGACGACGAGGTAGCCCACGAGGACGGGGACGCCCGCGTCGCTCGTGCGCACGGCGGCGCTCGCGGCCGTCACCCCGGGAAGCTCCTGGAGTGCGTTCTCGACCTCGCCGAGCTCGATGCGACGGCCGCCGACCTTGACCTGGTCGTCGGCACGGCCCTGGAAGAGGAGGCCTTCCGGCTCGTAGCGCACCAGGTCGCCCGAGCGATAGGCGCGGTCCCACCCGAGCGTCGGCATGGGCGCGTACTTCTCGAGGTCCTTGACCGGGTCGAGGTAGCGGGCGAGCCCGACTCCGCCGATGATGAGCTCGCCCACGCCACCAGGCTCGACCTGGCGGTCGTCACCGTCGACGACGGCCAGCGCCCAGCCGTCGAGCGGGAGCCCGATGCGCACCGGACCTTCGCCGTCGAGGAGCGCCGCGCACGCGACCACGGTGGCCTCGGTCGGGCCGTACGTGTTCCAGACTTCCCGGCCGTCGGCGACGAGCCGCGCGACGAGCTCCGGCGGGCAGGCCTCCCCGCCGAAGATGAGCAGCCGCACGTTCTCGATCGCGTCTGCGGGCCACATCGCTGCGAGCGTCGGCACGGTCGAGACCACCGAGATCGCCTGCCGGATGAGCCAGGGCGCCAGGTCCTCGCCCGAGCGCACCAGCGAGCGCGGCGCGGGCACGAGGCACGCGCCGTGGCGCCACGCGAGCCACATCTCCTCGCAGGAGGCGTCGAAGGCGACGGACAGACCCGCCAGGACACGGTCGCCCGGGCCGAGCGGTGCGCCCTGCAGGAAGAGGCGCGCTTCGGCGTCGACGAACGCGGCGGCGGAGCGGTGGGAGACAGCAACCCCCTTGGGCACGCCCGTCGAGCCCGACGTGAAGATGATCCAGGCGTCGTCGTCGACCGTCGGCGGCGGGACGGTGACGATCGCGTGCGTGCTCGGATGCGGCGCGGCGCCGCCGAACAGGGCGGCGGGCTCCTCGCCGGCCGCGCCGGCAGGCACGTAGGCGCCGCCCTCGCCGATCACGCCGTGGACGTGCGCCTCCCCGAACACGAGCCGCGCCCGCTCGTCGGAGTCGTCGGCATCCACCGGGACGTACGCCGCGCCGGCGGCGATGACGCCGAGGATCGAGATGTACAGCTCCTTCGAGCCGGAGGGCATCCGCACCCCGACCCGGTCGCCGCGGCGGACGCCCGCCTCGTGCAGGAGCGCGGCGGTGCGACCCACCCGCGCCATGAGCTCGCGATAACTGAGTGCGCCCGAGCCGTCGTCGAGTGCGGAGGCCTCCGGCGTGCGCTGCACGGTGGCGCGGAGGATGTCGAGCAGCGTGCGCGGCTCCGGTGCCGCGTCGATGCGATCCAGCGGTGCCGGCACGGCCGGGGGCGAATCGATCGAGCTCACGTCAGGACAGCAGGGTGATCAGTTCGGCCTTGGTGAGCCGCGAGTAGCCGGTCCGGCCCGCGGCACGGGCGCGCTCGCGCAGCTGCGCGACGGTGAGCGTGGCGAGATCAGACGAGGTGGATGCTGCGGCAGCAGCGGTCGGCTTGACCGCGGGCTTCGGCGCACGCGGGGCGCGGGTGCGGGTCGTGGTGCGCTTCGCGGGTGCCTTCGGAGCGGCAGCGGGCGCCTTCGGAGCGGCAGCGGGCGCCTCTTCTACCGCCGTCGAATCCGGTACGGCAGGAGCTTCCGCGACGGCGGGAGCTTCCGCGACGACGGCTGCGGCGGTGGGCTCGGGCGCCGCGGTGGCGGCAGCTGGGCCCACGCGGCCGGAGGCTCCGCGCGACGCGCCAGCGGCGCGTGGAGTGGCCGTGGGGACCGTGTCCGCCCTTCCGGTGGTGAGCTCCGCCTCGAGGACGCGGTCGGCCTCGAGCGCCTCCTGCTCGGCCTTGGCGGCGGCGCGCTCGGCCTTCGCGGCGGCCTTCTTCAGCGCCTTCGCCTCGGCGGCACGCGACTTCGCCTCTTCGGCCGCCTTCGCCGCCTCGGCGGCAGCGCGCTCGGCCTCCGCGCGCAGGCGCGCCTTCGTCTCGGCCTTCACGACCGCGGCACGGGTGGCCTTGCGGACGCGATCCTCGGCGCGGTGCGCCTTCTTCGCCACCTTGCGCGGGTTCTTGCGGATCGCCTTCTTCGACACGTCGACGTCGTCGACGGTCTCGGCCGCGACGTCGCGCAGCTTCGTCGCACTCTTCGCAGGGAGGGTCTTGGCGACCCGGCGGGCCTTCTTCGCGGCGGACTCCGCGTCGTCGATCGCGTCGAGGGCCTTGCGCTGTGCTTTGGTGGTCTTGCTCATGCGAGGAACCTTAGCGGGCGCCGGTGAACGGCCGGGGCTTCGTGTCGCGGAATTCCGCGGGAACGCGCCGACGCGTGTCAATGCCGATGCATGGATGTCGGCATCCCGTTCACCTTCCGTTCACCCGCACAGCGCAGTCTCTTAAGAGTCCGAGCCTACGTTTCAGAACGAACCCCGCACCGGGTTCGACCCGAAGGCCGTTTCGGCCTGTTTCCCTGACACGTGAAGGATTCACACAGTGAAGATCTCTCGCATCGCCCAGGTGGGCGCTGTCGCCGCAGTCGCGGCTCTCGCTCTCGCCGGCTGCGCCTCGAACGAGACCCCCGGCGGCACCGCCGACGAGACCACGGCCGCGTCGGACCTCTCCGGCGAGATCTCGGGCGGCGGCGCGTCGTCGCAGGAGGTCGCGGTCCAGGCCTGGACCGCCGGCTTCCAGACGGCGAACCCTGACGTCACCATCAACTACGACCCGGCCGGTTCCGGCGCGGGCCGCGAGTCCTTCCAGGCGGGCGCCTTCCCGTTCGCGGGTTCGGACCGCGCGTTCAAGGTCGAGGAGATCGAGGCCGGCCCGTTCGACTCGTGCGTCGACGGCTCGGGCATCATCGAGCTCCCGACCTACATCTCGCCGATCGCGATCATCTTCAACGTCGAGGGCGTGGACTCGCTCAACCTCGACGCCGCGACCGCTGCGGGCCTGTTCGCGGGCACGATCACCAACTGGAACGACCCGGCGATCGCCGCGCTCAACCCCGACGCGACGCTTCCCGACCTGGCCGTGACGCCGGTGCACCGCGCCGACGACTCGGGCACCACCGAGAACTTCACCGACTACCTTTTCCAGACGGCCGGTGACGTCTGGACCTACGAGCCCGACGGCGTGTGGCCGTCGACGCCGGTCGCCGGTGAGGCAGCGCAGGGCACCTCGGGTGTCGTCTCGGCCGTCGCCGGCGGCAACGGCACCATCGGATACGCCGACGCGTCGCGCGCTGCCGAGGAGGGCCTCTCGACCGCCGCCATCCAGGTCGGCGACGAGTTCGTCGAGTACTCGCCCGAGGCCGCTGCCGCGATCGTCGACGAGTCGCCCTTCGAAGAGGGCCGTGGCGAGGGCGACCTCGCGATCGCCCTGGAGCGCACCTCGGACGCCGCAGGCGTGTACCCGATCGTCCTCGTCAGCTACATGATCGCGTGCCAGGAGTACGCGGACGCCGCCGTCGCGCCGATCGTCAAGGGCTACCTGCAGTACGTCGCCAGCGCCGAGGGCCAGGACGCGGCAGCTGCCGCCGCCGGCAACGCGCCGATCTCCGACACGCTGCGCGAGCAGGTCAACGCCGCGATCGACCTGATCGTCGTCGAGTAAGACCCCGATACCCGGCCCGGTCGCACGACGACCGGGCCGGGTATCACCCTGAGACCCGAATCCAGAAGGACACCATGACCACGACGACCGCCCCCGCGACGGGCAAGGTCAAGCAGCGGCCAGGCGACCGCTGGTTCTCGGGAACCGCGCTCGGCGCCGGTGTGATGATCCTCGTCACCCTCGCCGCCGTCGCGATCTTCCTCATCATCCAGTCGATCCCGGGCCTCACTGCCACGAGCGAGACCGCCAGCATCCTCTCCGGGAACTTCTGGGAGTACGTCTGGCCGCTCGCGTTCGGCACCGTGTGGGCGTCGTTCCTGGCGCTCCTCATGGCCGTCCCCCTCGCGGTGGCGGTCGCCCTCTTCATCTCGCACTACGCACCGCGCCGCCTCGCGCAGGGTCTGGGCTACATCGTCGACCTGCTCGCGGCGGTGCCCTCCGTCGTCTTCGGCCTTTGGGGCATCCTCGTGCTCGCCCCCGCCGTGCAGCCGGTCTACGCCTGGCTCAACGCCAACATGGGGTGGTTCCCGCTCTTCAGCGGCACCGTCTCGAGCACGGGACGCACGATCTTCACCGCCGCGATCGTCCTCGCGGTCATGGTGGTGCCGATCATCACGGCCATCTGCCGCGAGATCTTCCTGCAGACGCCGGTGCTCCACGAGGAGGCCGCCCTCGCCCTCGGTGCGACGCGCTGGGAGATGGTCCGCATGGCCGTGTTCCCCTTCGGCCGCAGCGGCATCGTGTCTGCGTCCATGCTCGGCCTCGGCCGTGCGCTCGGAGAGACGATGGCGGTCGCCATGGTGCTCTCGGTGGCCAACGTCGTCACCTTCCAGCTCTTCACCTCGGAGAACCCCGGCACGATCCCCGCCAACATCGCACTGACGTTCCCCGAGGCCTACGGCCTCAACATCAACGTCCTCATCGCGACGGGCCTCATCCTCTTCATCGTCACCTTCGCCGTCAACGCCATCGCCCGATGGATCGTCAGCCGGCGCAAGGAATTCTCGGGAGCGAACTGACATGACCGTGACGACCGCTCCTCCTCAGCCTCCTCAGACGGCTGCACCGGTGCGCGAGGCGCCCCGCCTGACCAGCGGCCACCTGCCTGTCTGGGCGCCATGGGCCATCCTCGTCGGCAGCCTCGTGGCCAGCGGCATGCTGTTCGCGATCATCGCGATGGGATCCGGCGAGGGCTTCAACCTGGCCGGCTGGGCCGTCGTGGCGGGCCTCCTGTACCTGGTGCTCATCACGGTGATCTCGTCGCTGGTCGAGGGTCGCCGCAAGGGCGTCGACCGCCTCGTGACCGGCGTGGTGACGATCGCGTTCCTCATCGCGATGGTCCCCCTCGTGTCGGTGGCCATCACCGTCGTCGTCAACGGCGTCGCGGGCCTGTCGGCCGAGTTCTTCTCGTCGTCCATGCGCAACGTGGTCGGCGAAGGCGGCGGTGCGCTGCACGCGATCGTCGGCACGGTGCTCATCACGCTCGCGGCGGCGGTGATCTCGATCCCCATCGGCATCTTCACCGCCATCTACCTCGTCGAGTACGGGCGTGGCGGGCGTCTGAGCCGCGGCATCACCTTCCTCGTCGACGTCATGACGGGCATCCCGTCGATCGTCGCCGGTCTGTTCGCCTACGCCGTCTTCGCCCTGATCTTCGGTCCGGGCATCCGCATGGGCATCATGGGCTCCATCGCCCTCTCGGTGCTGATGATCCCGGTCGTCGTCCGCTCCACCGAGGAGATGCTGCGACTCGTCCCGAACGAGCTGCGCGAGGCGTCGTACGCCCTCGGCGTGCCGAAGTGGCGCACGATCTCGAAGGTCGTGCTGCCCACCTCGATCGCCGGCATCACGACGGGCGTCATGCTCTCGATCTCGCGCGTCATCGGCGAGACCGCGCCGCTGCTGCTGACGGCGGGCGTCGCGACCTCGATGAACTACAACCTGTTCGAGGGCCGCATGATGACGCTCCCCGTGTTCGCGTACTCGCAGTACATGAACCAGGGCATCCCGGCACAGGCCTACATCGACCGCGCCTGGGCCGCCGCGTTCATCCTCATCGTCCTTGTGATGCTCCTCAACCTCATCGCGCGCATCGTCGCGAAGGTCTTCTCGCCGAAGCTCGGCCGCTGAGCGTCCTCACCCGAAAGAATCGACAGGAACCATGTCCAAGAGCATCGAAGTCAACGACCTCAACGTCTACTACAGCGACTTCCTGGCCGTCGAGGGCGTCTCGCTCGACATCGAGCCGCGCAGCGTCACCGCCTTCATCGGCCCCTCGGGCTGCGGCAAGTCGACGTTCCTGCGCACGCTCAACCGCATGCACGAAGTGATCCCCGGCGCTCGCGTCGAGGGTGAGGTGCTGCTCGACGGCGACAACCTCTACGGCGCCAACGTCGACCCGGTGCTCGTGCGCCGTCAGGTCGGCATGGTGTTCCAGCGCCCCAACCCGTTCCCCACGATGTCCATCAAGGAGAACGTGCTCGCGGGCGTGAAGCTCAACAACAAGAAGATGTCGAAGTCCGACTCCGAGGCACTCGTCGAGAAGTCGCTGAAGGGCGCCAACCTCTGGAACGAGGTCAAGGACCGTCTCGACAAGCCGGGGTCGGGCCTGTCGGGCGGCCAGCAGCAGCGTCTGTGCATCGCGCGCGCGATCGCCGTCTCGCCGGAGGTCATCCTCATGGACGAGCCGTGCTCGGCGCTCGACCCGATCTCGACGTACGCCATCGAGGAGCTGATCGGCGAGCTGAAGAACGACTACACGGTCGTCATCGTCACGCACAACATGCAGCAGGCCTCGCGCGTGAGCGACAAGACAGCGTTCTTCAACATCGCGGGCACCGGCAAGCCGGGCAAGCTCATCGAGTACGACGAGACCAAGACGATCTTCACGACGCCCTCGGTCCAGGCCACCGAGGACTACGTCTCGGGCCGCTTCGGATAAGCCCGTCCGACTCCACGAAGCCCCTCGCCGCATGGCGGGGGGCTTCGTCGTCATACGCGGGCGGTCGCCAGGGCGAAGAGCGTCTCGACCAGCGGGCGCGGGTCTGCCGCGGCATCCCAGCCGCTCGACACGAGCTGCTGATAGCCGATGACCGCCGAGACGACGATGACCGCGCGCCGCCGGGCTTCGCGACCAGGAACGCCGGATGCCTCGAGCAGGCCGGTCAGGTACGACACGCGCCGCTCGGTGACGGCCTCGACGATGTCGCGCACATCCGCCGCGGCCGCGTCGGCGTAGAGCGTCCGCTCGCCCGAACGCTCCCCCGTGCGGTGCGCGATGATCTCGAGCAGCGCGGAGAGCCGGGACTGCGGATCGGAGATCGTCTCGACCTCGGCGATCAGCGCCTCGGTCTCGCGGTCGCGCCACGTCTCGAGCACGGCATCGACGAGCGCCTGCCGGTCGGCGAAGTGCCAGTAGAACGACCCCTTCGTCGCGCCGAGCTCCCGCGCCGTCGGCTCGACGGCGACAGCGCGAATCCCGTCGTCGCTGAACCGCCGGTACGCCGCGTCGACCCAGTCCGCTCGGGTGAACCTTGCCATATCCGTACGGTACCGTATAGTTTTCTCGGCAGGACCATACGTCGGCGTATGGTCGCGGAGGAGCTTCGCATGAGAGAACCCGCCTTCTGGTCGCTCGCCCTGGTCGACATCGCGGACCCCGACTACACCCAGGTGTGGGTCGACGTGCTGCCGGCGCACGCCTCGGCCGATCCGTCGGCGTGGGCGCGCAACCTGCTGTCGACGTCTGCCCTCCCCCGCTGGATCGCAGTCGCGCTGGCCGGTTTCGGCGCTCTGCGTCGCCGCCCCGCGCGCTGCGACCGCCTGCGCGTGACGCGTGTCGAGGGCGACGAAGCGCTCGTCGCCGTGAACGCGCGCCGCCTCGACGTGCGCGTCGGGGTGGGCGTCGACGAGCAGAGTTCACTCGTGCGTGTGGTCGCCGCGATGCGCTTCAAGGGCGCCGGAGGACGCCTCGCGTCGCTGCCCGTGCGCGCCGGTCTCGCACTGCTCGCGCGCGGCATGATCGCCCGCGCGCGCCGAGACATGTCGGGCGTGACGAGGTGAGCGCAGGGCTCAGTCGCGCGGACTCAGCAGATACCGGTTGAAGGATGCCGTGAGCTCCGTGTCCAGCGGGACCTCGACGCCGTCGATCGCCGTGATCGGAGCGGCGAGCCGCACGCTGGACACCAGCCACGCAGCATCCGCTTCACTGAGCGCGCTCGTTGGAACCACCTCGTAGCCCGTCACGTGCCCCTGTGCTTCGAGATGGGCGAACAGGCTCAGCTGCGTCGTGCCGTGGAGGATACCGCCGTTGGGCGCCGGGGTGACGAAGCGCCGGTCGATGCGGAGGATGAGCGACGCCGTGGGCGCCTCGAGCACGAAGCCGTCGGACGTGACGAACACGGCATCGTCGGCGCCGCGCCGCTTCGCCTCGCGGATCGCGGCCATGTTGACGGCGTACGACAGGGTCTTGGCGCCCAGGAGCAGCCACGGCGCACGCGCGGGGGTGTCGATGCCGTAGCCGCGGTCCATCGTGACGACCCGGATGCCCTTCTCGCGGGCGATCGAGTTGTCGGCGGCGGCCGTCGCGGTCACCCACGCGGTGGGCGCCGGGCCGTGTTCCACGCCGCGGCTCAGGATGAGCTTGATGACGCCCTCCCCCTCGCTCGGCGAGTGCTGGGCAGCGACGGCGACGGCCTGACGCCACTGCTCGAGGTTCGGGGCGGGGAGGTCGCAGATCTGGGCGGAGTGCGCGAGTCGTTCGAGGTGCGCCTCGGTCTCCTGCGCGTGGCCGTCGACGACCCCGATCGACTCGAAGATGCCGTCGCCGCGCTGCGTGCTGAGCTCGCCGACGCTGAGCGCCGGGGCGGACGGGTCGATCACGCGGAACGAGTCGGCGAAATCGGGACGAGGATCATCGGATGCCGCGGGCTCGATCACGAGCGCGAAACGCAGGGCCATGCCCCCGAGCTTAGGCGTTCGGGAATGCCACACCCTCGGACTCGGTTACACTGGATCGGCCGGGCCGCAGTAACCCCGGGCTCCAAAATTTGCCGCTTCGAGCGGCACCGCGCCGAGAGGCGTTCTGCGGCCCGGCACTTTCATGCCCGGATGGATTTTGGCGAGTCGCCAGAGAACCGAGCAATCGCCGCGCATTCTGGCGAGTCGCCGGAAACTGCGCGCATCGCCTCGAAACCACATTCTGGCGACTCGCCAGAAAATCGAGCGATCGCCGCGCATTCTGGCGAGTCGCCGAATTCGGCGCGGGGGTCGGAGGACTCGAGCCGCGAGGTGTGTCAGCTCAGGGCGTCGCGGCGCCAGAGAGCCGCGCACGCGGTGAGGTCGGCGGCGTAGTCCGAGAGCCGCAGGGCGCGGGTGGTGAAGGTCGACGCACGCTCGGGCTCGGTCGTCTCGTAGTCGTCGGCGACATGCGTGGCGCCGGACGCCTGCACGCGGCAGAACGCGGCAGCGCGGTCGAGCGCGACGGCGAAATCGCCCTCGAAGAGCCCGCGCAGGATGGTGTCGACCAGCGCGACGAGCTCGTCCGGCCCCGCGGGTGACGGAGCGCCCGCCACCACGTCGTCGGCGGAGCGGAGCTCGGCACGGCCGCGCTCGTCGCGGGGGGGCGGCCGGGGCGGGGGCGGGTGGGT